>NZ_CP135054.1 GCF_029193595.2 Providencia hangzhouensis | reverse complement strand
GGCACTGTTGCAAATAGTCGGTGGTGATAAACTTATCATCCCCTTTTGCTGATGGAGCTGCACATGAACCCATTCAAAGGCCGGCATTTTCAGCGTGACATCATTCTGTGGGCCGTACGCTGGTACTGCAAATACGGCATCAGTTACCGTGAGCTGCAGGAGATGCTGGCTGAACGCGGAGTGAATGTCGATCACTCCACGATTTACCGCTGGGTTCAGCGTTATGCGCCTGAAATGGAAAAACGGCTGCGCTGGTACTGGCGTAACCCTTCCGATCTTTGCCCGTGGCACATGGATGAAACCTACGTGAAGGTCAATGGCCGCTGGGCGTATCTGTACCGGGCCGTCGACAGCCGGGGCCGCACTGTCGATTTTTATCTCTCCTCCCGTCGTAACAGCAAAGCTGCATACCGGTTTCTGGGTAAAATCCTCAACAACGTGAAGAAGTGGCAGATCCCGCGATTCATCAACACGGATAAAGCGCCCGCCTATGGTCGCGCGCTTGCTCTGCTCAAACGCGAAGGCCGGTGCCCGTCTGACGTTGAACACCGACAGATTAAGTACCGGAACAACGTGATTGAATGCGATCATGGCAAACTGAAACGGATAATCGGCGCCACGCTGGGATTTAAATCCATGAAGACGGCTTACGCCACCATCAAAGGTATTGAGGTGATGCGTGCACTACGCAAAGGCCAGGCCTCAGCATTTTATTATGGTGATCCCCTGGGCGAAATGCGCCTGGTAAGCAGAGTTTTTGAAATGTAAGGCCTTTGAATAAGACAAAAGGCTGCCTCATCGCTAACTTTGCAACAGTGCCCTTCGTAATCCTTTCTCGCAACCGCTGCCAGCATGTCTAACATCATACTGTTAAAGGCGGCAAGCATTCGTTCCGTAAACTCATCGGTGCGATTCATAAATTGATAGCTGGTTGGGAGATCTAAAGAAACAACCTTCAACCCTTTATGTCCAATGAGATATTTTAATTTTTCCCAGTCATCCGTATTCAAGCGGCTAATTCTATCCACCTGTTCAACTTAAATAATATCACCTGGCATGGCCACATTGAGTAAGCGAAAGAGTTCAGGTCTGTGAAGTTGGGCGCCCGATTCATTCTCTTCAAACCAGCAGGCAATCTGTAGTCCCATTCCCTCGACAAATTTCAATAGTTCATTTTTTGCTCTTGATGCATCCTGTTCATGGGTTGATGCGCGAAGATATCCTTTAATGGCGTAATGCCGTCTTTATTGAGGATGAGGTTGTTCTGTGTTTCTAATAGCTGGCGTTGATTGAGTTCAGACTCTAACCGTTGGCGTTGTTCGAATTGAATAGCATCACGATTTGAGAGCGTCAGAATATTGGCTGCCTTGCTCGCATGAGCAGCAAATAAAGTTGCAAGTATGAACACGAAACAGATAGATTTGATTGACATAAAATTACGAATAGTTTTCATTTTCAACGTTATAATTGACCGTAATTTACAGTTTGGGTTGAGATATCTCAATCATTCGTTTATTAATGAAACTATTTAGATCAATTTATGCCAGTGAATCAGCAGTTTTTAGTGATTAAATGTTTGGATAAGTAATTTGGTTATTTTTATTTCTGTTTTTTGTGGGTAAAATGAAATAAAAAAATAACTTATCTTGTATTAGTGATTTATTTGTCTTTATATTTCATTGCATGTGATTTTATTCAAAATAGTGACATTAACGTTGAGTCTGATGGGGGATAAAAGTAGATGTAATATTATATTTTGTGACAGGTAATCGTGATATACCTCATTTCTCAATAACACATTAATTCTATTTGGTTTTTAAAGACCAGCTGCTTCCACCATAAAGTGTAGAACCAATGACTTCTTCCCATATATTGTGTTCGATGAGTAAGTATTTAATCGACTGGAATTCGATATGCGTTAAAACGCCTTCTTCTTCCCCATTTTGTGATAGTAAAAGATAACCTTCAGGTATGCGAACCGAGGATTGAAAGGCGGCCTTTGCAAATAAACGATAAAATGTGGTGATTGTATATCCTCGACGTAATAGTCCGAGGAGTTGTTCTGTTGGTATCGCCATACGTTTTTCCTCTCTAAATAGAATGCTGATTATTTTTGTTGATAACGTAGTTGAATTCGACAGACTTGTGAACGACTATAGCCAGTAGCCTCAGCGGTTTCTCGAATACTGAGTCCTTTGGTTTTTCGGTAATAAATCACTTTCTCATGACGCTCTTTATCCGCCTGCTTTCCTTTGTATTTACCTAAAGTCTGAGCGCGCTCGATACCTTGTTTTTGTCGTTCGCGGCGACTGATCCAATCTTTGTGTGACATTGCTGCCATCAAATCAATCAACATGGTATTAATAGCAGAAAGTACAGCTTGAGTGATAGGGTCATTCTGTGTGGGATCTTGGTTATTTAAGGCTTGCCAAGATGTTGGTATATCGAGACTGACAATCCGTAACTCATGTTGCTCTATTTGTTTTTTTAATTTTAGCCAATCGGTATTGTTTAATCGAGTGAGCCTATCAATTTGTTCAACTAATAAAATATCACCTTGTTGACTATCACTGAGTAAACGCGAAAGTTCAGGGCGTTCTAATTTTGTGCCACTAATATGCTCGCGATAATAATTCGCAATTCGTCCTCCTCGTTCTTCAACAAAATCATTTAGCATATTTTTTGCTCTATCTGCATATTGATCTTCAGAAGAGGCTCTGAGGTAAGCTCGTATGAACATTTTTTCACCAATCTATCGCATTTAAATTATCTCATTAAAAGTATCGCATATAGATTATTGCATTGATAGTGATTTGATGCATTTTAGGTTCTCGCTTTGGGGTATACCCTAATGCTATAAGTCTAATTGACTTGATTTTATCAAATAGGCTAACTAAAATTATTGTGTTAATAATTAACACAAAAGGTGGTGCTATGGCTCGTACAACAAGTGTAACAATCGGGGCTCAATTGGATGAGTTTGTCAATCAACTCATTTCGTCAGGAAGATATGGCTCAACAAGTGAAGTCGTTCGCTCTGCTCTACGTTTACTTGAGGTCCAAGAAAAGCAAACAGCAGCATTGAAGATGTTAATTGATGCAGGTGAGCAAAGTGGTGAGTCGTCGTTAACACTCCAAGATATCGCTAAGAAAGTGAAGAACGCTCATAATGTATAAACTTTCTAATTTAGCGGCTAAAGACTTTGAAGGGATATTCGAGTATACCCTCGTGAATTTTGGTATTAGGAAAGCAGATGAATACACTAAAAACTTACACGATGTATTAGAAGTGATTAGCCCTAATCCATTGATAGGAATCGAGTGTACAGAAATTGCAGTTGGGGTTAGGCGTCATAACCACTCTAAGCATGCAATTTTTTACCGATATAGAACCGATGATATTTTTGTTATCCGAATTCTTCATCAACAAATGGAGCCACTAAAACACTTTTATTTTGAGTAGTTTGAAAAGTAAGTAGACAAATATTTTAATAGCATTATTTTCATGCTGAAGATTAAAGTACCCTCTTTAGTTTTATCAGAAAGATAACCTAAAAAAGGTACTTATATGAATATTTAGCTATTATTTATTAATACAGCATTACATTTTATCATCTTTAGCCATGCTATCTTTAGCCATGCTATCTTTAGCCATGCTATCTTTAGCCATGCTATCTTTAGCCATGCTATCTTTAGCCATGCTATCTTTAGCCATGCTATCTTTAGCCATGCTATCTTTAGCCATGCTATCTTTAGCCATGCTATCTTTAGCCATGCTATCTTTAGCCATGCTGTCTTTAGCCATGCTGTCTTTAGCCATGCTATCTTTAGCCATGCTGTCTTTAGCCATGCTGTCTTTAGCCATGCTGTCTGCATAAGAAGCTGCAGCTGTCATACATAACGCACTAGTTAAGATTACCAATATTAATTTTTTCATAACAAATTTACTCTCTATCAGTTTATTTATATTAATACTACCATTATAACTATGGGTTATTGATTAAAAAATGATTACAAATTTGTCATAAAGCGAGGAGTAAGAAATATGGGCTTGTTGCAAATAATAAATTTGCGCATTTTTCACTCAGCGCTAAGAAAGTGAAGAACGCTCATAATGTATAAACTTTCCAATTTAGCGGCTAAAGACTTTGAAGGGATATTCGAGTATACAGAAATTGCAGTTGGGGTTAGGCGTCATAACCACTCTAAGCATGCAATTTTTTACCGATATAGAACCGATGATATTTTTGTTATCCGAATTCTTCATCAACAAATGGAGCCACTAAAACACTTTTATTTTGATGAGATTGACCTGTAAACTCGAAAACTTCAGTTAACTCATTTTTTATAAATCCCTTCTCATTAACTAGCTTAGTTTCTTTAAACTTATCGTGCGGAACTGGTTCTCTATAAGTCGATTTTTATAAGAAATGCGTACCATATTGCTTGGTGCAGATAAGGTATACTTTAATTGAACTATTTTTAGTGAGATATGATTAGTTGGAAAATCCAGAAATGATCGTTTGAAAAATCGATTAGTGGAGACAGGTGTACGTTAAATGTTATTTACCGACTAAAAAAACACCGCTTCAGGCCTAATTTACGATGTTTAAAATGTCATAATATAAAAGACATCAGTGAGTTTGATAAGTCAAAATAAAAGACTGAAATTAATCATAGGACTTAGTAAGTCTTTTGTTTAAGAGACACTAACGAAAAGGGGATGCAATAATGGATGTGCTTCATTGTCCGATATTAGAGGAATTAAGCAATATATGGAAAAAAAGGCACTGTTGCAAAGTTAGCGATGAGGCAGCCTTTTGTCTTATTCAAAGGCCTTACATTTCAAAAACTCTGCTTACCAGGCGCATTTCGCCCAGGGGATCACCATAATAAAATGCTGAGGCCTGGCCTTTGCGTAGTGCACGCATCACCTCAATACCTTTGATGGTGGCGTAAGCCGTCTTCATGGATTTAAATCCCAGCGTGGCGCCGATTATCCGTTTCAGTTTGCCATGATCGCATTCAATCACGTTGTTCCGGTACTTAATCTGTCGGTGTTCAACGTCAGACGGGCACCGGCCTTCGCGTTTGAGCAGAGCAAGCGCGCGACCATAGGCGGGCGCTTTATCCGTGTTGATGAATCGCGGGATCTGCCACTTCTTCACGTTGTTGAGGATTTTACCCAGAAACCGGTATGCAGCTTTGCTGTTACGACGGGAGGAGAGATAAAAATCGACAGTGCGGCCCCGGCTGTCGACGGCCCGGTACAGATACGCCCAGCGGCCATTGACCTTCACGTAGGTTTCATCCATGTGCCACGGGCAAAGATCGGAAGGGTTACGCCAGTACCAGCGCAGCCGTTTTTCCATTTCAGGCGCATAACGCTGAACCCAGCGGTAAATCGTGGAGTGATCGACATTCACTCCGCGTTCAGCCAGCATCTCCTGCAGCTCACGGTAACTGATGCCGTATTTGCAGTACCAGCGTACGGCCCACAGAATGATGTCACGCTGAAAATGCCGGCCTTTGAATGGGTTCATGTGCAGCTCCATCAGCAAAAGGGGATGATAAGTTTATCACCACCGACTATTTGCAACAGTGCCTCAGCAATCATATTTTTAAATTATATAACTCCCAACTGAGCTTTTGCTCCAACGATAAGGCTTTCATTTTGAGTTTCTAAGGCAAATAAACCATACATCAAAGGAGAGGCCGCTGCTCTTTCTAAAGTCTGTTCATATAGTTTATTCCAAACTTTACCCCCTAGTTTTTCATACTCGATGATTAGAGTTTTGAGGCTTTCTTCTCCAAACAAAGTTACATGCCCAGCAAAATCAATCGCTGGGTCATCTATATGGGCTGTTGACCAATCAATAACGCCTGAAACAGCTCCATCCTTTGAAGCTAGTACATGCCCAGCATATAAATCGCCATGTATAAATTGGGTGAAATCTGCCCATAGAACATCATTATCCAACCATTTTCTGTAGCGGGTTTCCAATTGCTCACTTATACCAATTTCAGATTTTACTAACTGCAAATTGTTTGCTATTTCAGGTCTTAAATCTGAAGGTTTCATAATTTTCAAATCATTTTCCCGAACTTCTTTTTCAGGAATACTATGGATTTCAAATAAGGTTTTTGCCAAAGATGTTATGTATTTCGGGCTATCTTTGTCCATATTCCAAATTATTTCATAGGTTTCAGCATCCAAATTTAAAACAGGATTATCTTTAAGTATGGGATAAGCCACTAATTCTGTAGATGAAATTCTCCAATCAGGAACCTCTACAGAAAGATGTTTTTTTACCAATTCTAAAATGCGTTTTTCTTTCTTGATTTGTTCCCTCATGCCATCACGACGAGGAATACGCAGCAACCATTGTTGCCCCTTTGTATCAAGAGCAAAAACGACCTTAAAATCAATGCCCATTTCATTGAAATTCATTTTGTCCGTAAGCAACAAGCCGTGTGCTTCAGCAAGTGATTGAATATCTTGAATTGTCATTTTTAATTTCCTTTAAAGAGTTCAATAATTAATGTTCGGATTAGATTGGCTATCATTAACAATCTCTCTCAAAAGTCTTGATGATTTTGTGGTCTTTGATCTCGTAGATAATGTCAGCAATATTATCGACCAATTGCTTGTCATGAGATACGAAGATAATAGTTCCTGCATAGGACTTCATCATTGTTTCTAATGCGGCAATACTTTTTAGGTCAAGATAGTTTCCTGGTTCATCCATAAGCAAAATATTATATTTTCCTAAAAGCATTTTGGATAAAAGCAGTTTGATGATTTCACCTCCCGATAAGTCGGATAAGTTTTTTTGAATATCATTCGCTCCGATCCCCATTGAAGCCAATACTGCACGAATTTCCGCAACTGTGTACTCGCACTCTTCCTGCATAAAGGAGAGCACAGATTTATGCGTGTTAAATTTATATCCTGTTTGTGTAAAGTAGCCAATTTCAGCTTTTGGAGATATGGTTAATCCATCAGCACGTTCTGATATCATTTTTAACAAGGACGTTTTCCCTGTTCCATTCGATCCAGTTATAGCGACTTTAGCGCCAAGCGGTATTATAAAGTTAGCGTCATCAAAGATAGTACGGCTACCAAATTTTAAGCTCAGACCATCTGCCGTAATCGGGAACTTATTGTGCAGTTCTAGGGCTGAACTTTGACGAAAACGAATAGAACGCAAATGCTCTGGTGCTTGAATATCTTCTAATGCAGCCAAACGCTTTTCCATACTCTTAGCTGCCTGATACAGTTTTCTTTGCTTGGTGCCAGTCATTTTTGCATGCCCAAGTCGTCCAGCACTTTCGGTAGAGTTTTTGGATTTTTCTCCTTTTTTCTTATTGTCTAATCGATTAGCTTGCTGGCGTTTTTCTTGCACAGCAGATTCTAATCGCTCCCGTTCCTTCATCATCAGCTCATATTCTACGGCTTGGTGTTGTCGCTCTTCTTCTTTTTGACGCAAGTAATCCGAGTAACCACCCCAATATTCCGTAATTTTACCGTCTTTTAACTCCCATATCTTGTCTACAACCATATCAAGAAAATATCGGTCATGACTGATAACAAGTAATGCTCCATCAAATGCTTTAAGTTGACCAATAAGTAGATCTATTCCATTGAGATCAAGGTGGCTGGTTGGTTCATCCGCTAGAATGCCATGTACTTGTTGGGAAAATGCGGCAGCAATTTTTGCACGAGTTTCCTCTCCGCCACTCATTGTGTCGTTTTGTACATTGGAAACACCAAGGCGAGATAACATTGCCCGGTCTTCGACCGTTTCTATTTCGATTCCGCCCAGTTGGCTGATATGTGCAAAATCACCAAAACGCTGTAATGTCGCTTCGGCTAAAACAATTTCGCCATTAAGTACTTTGAGTAAACTACTCTTTCCTGCTCCGTTATCACCCACAAGACCAATACGGTCATAAGAGTGAATTTCCAATTCATCAATATCCAAAACATCACGCCCAGCATAATCCAAGCGTATGTTTCTCGCTTTAATAATTAAACTCATTTTTATTTACTCCTGTTTAGCTCTTGAAATTTTTTATGCAGCAAACAGGATTTAGGTGAAAACAAAAGCTAGCATCACAGTGTCCTCCCAAAAAAAAAGCTATTCATCCACAGGGTGGACAAATAGCTAGTCAATTAAGTTATAACTGGAAACTATGCACTAAAAGCATACTTATAAATTAAGCATACTTTTACTTTATATATCCGCATATATTCTTAAAGACACAACAAAAGCCCACCATTATAAAATAGTGTCACTATGCAAATAGTTGTGTCTTAACGAATGCGGATAGAATGCATAAACTTACCTAAAAAATAAAATTCAGTTTTATGATAACTTTACTGTTAAAAGAAGTCTAGACAACCTTGTTTTATGCTTGGATATAAGGCTTATTTTAGGCACTGTTGCAAAGTTAGCGATGAGGCAGCCTTTTGTCTTATTCAAAGGCCTTACATTTCAAAAACTCTGCTTACCAGGCGCATTTCGCCCAGGGGATCACCATAATAAAATGCTGAGGCCTGGCCTTTGCGTAGTGCACGCATCACCTCAATACCTTTGATGGTGGCGTAAGCCGTCTTCATGGATTTAAATCCCAGCGTGGCGCCGATTATCCGTTTCAGTTTGCCATGATCGCATTCAATCACGTTGTTCCGGTACTTAATCTGTCGGTGTTCAACGTCAGACGGGCACCGGCCTTCGCGTTTGAGCAGAGCAAGCGCGCGACCATAGGCGGGCGCTTTATCCGTGTTGATGAATCGCGGGATCTGCCACTTCTTCACGTTGTTGAGGATTTTACCCAGAAACCGGTATGCAGCTTTGCTGTTACGACGGGAGGAGAGATAAAAATCGACAGTGCGGCCCCGGCTGTCGACGGCCCGGTACAGATACGCCCAGCGGCCATTGACCTTCACGTAGGTTTCATCCATGTGCCACGGGCAAAGATCGGAAGGGTTACGCCAGTACCAGCGCAGCCGTTTTTCCATTTCAGGCGCATAACGCTGAACCCAGCGGTAAATCGTGGAGTGATCGACATTCACTCCGCGTTCAGCCAGCATCTCCTGCAGCTCACGGTAACTGATGCCGTATTTGCAGTACCAGCGTACGGCCCACAGAATGATGTCACGCTGAAAATGCCGGCCTTTGAATGGGTTCATGTGCAGCTCCATCAGCAAAAGGGGATGATAAGTTTATCACCACCGACTATTTGCAACAGTGCCGTTCAGGCAGTACTTCATCAACCAGCAAGGCGGCACTTTCGGCCATCCGCCGCGCCCCACAGCTCGGGCAGAAACCGCGACGCTTACAGCTGAAAGCGACCAGGTGCTCGGCGTGGCAAGACTCGCAGCGAACCCGTAGAAAGCCATGCTCCAGCCGCCCGCATTGGAGAAATTCTTCAAATTCCCGTTGCACATAGCCCGGCAATTCCTTTCCCTCCTCTGCCATAAGCGCAGCGAATGCCGGGTAATACTCGTCAACGATCTGATAGAGAAGGGTTTGCTCGGGTCGGTGGCTCTGGTAACGACCAGTATCCCGATCCCGGCTGGCCGTCCTGGCCGCCACATGAGGCATGTTCCGCGTCCTTGCAATACTGTGTTTACATACAGTCTATCGCTTAGCGGAAAGTTCTTTTACCCTCAGCCGAAATGCCTGCCGTTGCTAGACATTGCCAGCCAGTGCCCGTCACTCCGCGGTCTTCACTGCGTGATCGAGTTGATCGACACCCGCCGTGACACGCTCCATGAAGTGCCTGCCTGCGTCTGTTAGCCGAACGCCCCGCGCATGGCGCTCAAATAGCAGGACACCAAGGTTATCCTCCAGCGCTTTCACACGCGCGCTGACGCTCGACTGGCTGATACCAAGTGCCTTGGCCGCATGCCGAAAATTCAGATGCTCGGCGACGGCGATGAACTGAACAAGGGAAATGAGCGGTATCCTGCCAGACAGGATACCGACATTCACGAGGTTTCGATGGTTAGTGCGCCGCATCGGAGCGGGCCTGCTACCAGTCGTCGGTTAGACGACTGGCGACTTCTCGGTGGCAGCCCCACGGAGCCGAAGGAGCACCAGCCCCAACGAAACCAGTACCGCCATCGCCGTGGCGTAACAGATCACGGGCCACGCTGTGTCACCGTTTAAAAGTGCCACCGCCAATGTCCCGACAATGCTGACTATCAGGCTTTGAACGCAGAAGTAGAACGCGACCGCTGATCCCGCGATGTCGTCGAACTCTGCCAAAGCGCCGTTCGCGGTAACGGACACCGTGAAGACAATACCGACCGCGACAACCCACATCGGTAGGATGAAGGTGAGGAATGACGGCGAGCCGTAAAGTTCGCCGATCCCCAACAGGACCGCTCCGCAAACAAGCAACGCCATCCCACGCGCCACGCATCCTGCGATGCCCCATCTGGCGACAAAGGACTTCGCGAAACGGGTTGTCACGATCATTACAAGCGCGACAGTGGCGAAGGCAAAGCTGAATCCGATCTCGGAATATTCCGCTTGGCCTATGAGCACACGGGGAGCCGTCGAGAAGAAGACGAAGTAGGTGCCCATACCGGCGCTAAAGCCGACAGTGTAAACCCAAAAAGCCGGACTCGCGAAGATCGGCAAGACAGATCGGCGCGTCTTGACTTGATCCAGAGGGCGGGTTTCGTGCCACCTGAAACCCGCATTTAGGAGTGCGAGCATCGCCAGTATAGCCAAAGTAATGAATATCGCCTGCCATCCCAAGAACTCGCCGATCAATACTCCGGCGATAGGGCCGAGCGCAGGCACGAACGCCAGCATCGAACTGAAAAGGCCGTAGATGACGACACCCTCAGGACGGTTGGCATAAACGTCGCGAACCGTCGCGAACGTCGCCACCAGCATGGCCGACGCGCCCACTGCTTGAAGTAGACGGAAAGCGACAAAGGCCGGTGCAGTTGAAGACCAAGCTGCTCCCAGAGACGCAATGACGAAAGCCGTTGCGCCCGCAAGTAGAATTGGCCGTCGCCCGATTCTGTCTGAGAGCGGACCAAAAATCACCTGGCCCACGCCGAGCATCACCATATAGAGGCTCAACGTGAGTTGGATCATAGCGGGCGTCGTGTTCAGGATGCCGGGCATCGCTGGAACGACAGGGAGATAAATATCCATCGCCAGTGAAGCGAGGATGTCGAAAGGAGCCATCAGCAGCAGTGCTGCCGGCAGCGTATAGGCCCACGCGGGGCGTGTGGTGGTCATGACGAATCAACCCTCGATTAAGGAATACCGGGCGACGTCTGCTCGTCAGCAATCAGATGAGACTAGCCTTACAGAGCGCCGCAACAACAATACTGGTTGTTGCGGCTTACTTGTCTGCTGACTTGGAATTTCCCATCTGATTACTCCACGCTTACGAATATGAATTGCTACATTTTATCCGATTATCTTTTGCTTCGCAATGCGGCATGGGCGCACTCAGCGTTCCAGCCCCCTCTGCCGCCCTAACTGCCACGACACCGACCCGCCCTGCACGATGCCCATAACCTCGCGGCCGAGTTGGCGGTCGATGATCGGCCGCCACGGGACAAGGGTGAACTCATGGGATTTCTCGACCACGGCGAACTTGCCGCTCGATAGATGCACGGTTCCGGTAAACTTGCCGCTGACGCTCTCGCCGTCCGTGGCGGCGCGGAACGGCAGGCCCTTACTCAAAGCCATATCCGATCCGACGCCGGCTACCTCGCGCTCCCGCAGGATGGCGAGAAGGTTGCGCCGGTAGAAGACGCGGCTGTCCCGGCTGCGGGTGGCGTCGCCCTGTTCGATATGGTGCTCGCGGCGCTGGTCCATGGCTTCGCGGACTTGTTGCCCGAAGCCGGTTGGCGCAAGGTCGGCCGTCTCGCCGTGGATCAGCCGCCGGTCCAGCCAGGTCGCGCCGTCCGATCCGATCTGTTTGTTCAGATCGACCGGGGAAAGGACGCGAACGCTGGCCTGACTGTCTCGGCCGGCGTCATGGGCGGCGGCACGGCTGACCAGATCATCGGGGATGCGCCATTGGTCGGCGTCGATCCGCTCGACGATACCGGCCCGGCGTAGCGCCTCCAGCCGGCGCACATGGGCATCGACATAGCCCTCATAGTCGCCGCCTGGAACGCGGCACGTATAGGAAGAATAAACGCCCTTTTCACCCAAGTCCAACAGCTTTGGACCGCAGTTGACTCTTTCGACACCCCTGCGATGCAACCCAATCCGGCTGACGGGGAGCCAGCAACGCTGAAAATTTACCCTCCTCTTTCCCACTAGCGGCTCCTTTTCCGACAACCAGCACGGCGGATCCCTGCCGCGGCGCTGTGAACGCAGCATTTTGATTGGTATCGTTGGCCTTCAGGCTCGTCAGTCAAACAGACCCAGGAGCAGCTCAGCCGGTGGCGCCCGGCTTTCGGGTAACGCCCTGGTCCCGCTGGTTTCGGCTTTGTGCTTCAGGTGATCAAGGATCTGCTTGATCACTATAGGGTCTTCAATGCAGGCGATGACTTTCATGGCGCCGCCGCAGCCGCTGCAGGTCTCGATGTCGATATTGAAAACACGCTTGAGCCGTTGCGCCCATGTCATCGACGCTCGCCGTTGTGCTGGTGTTGCCGGTTCATCAGCCACCCTGACCTTGTTGCCCCTGCCCCGTTTTGCCGGCGTGACCAACGCCCGGTGCCGACTGTTGGGTGCGAACACCCCGTGGAAGCGGGTTAGGTTGACTCTGGGCTTCGGTACCAGGGCGGCCAGCCTTGCAATGAAATCCAATGGTTCGAAAATGACGTGCGTGGTGCCGTCCCGGTACGGCGTCTTGAGCTGGTAGCGCACGTTGCCGCCTCGTGTTAACGACAGCCGCTTCTCGGATACCGCCGGGCGGCTGATGTACCGGCACAGCCGTTCGAGCTTCTTGCGTTCATCGGCCCTGGCCGCCACGCCGGCGTGCAGGCTGGACCCGGCTACCTTGCCAATCCCGTCACCGAACGGATCACCACTGGTCGGCAGAGTTTGCAAAGTGAACACCTTTCGCCCCGCCTGTGAACCGACAGCGATACGGTAAGTGATCGAGTGCCCCAGCAGGGGTGTCATCGGGTCGTCATCCACCGCATCCGAGGCCAGATAGCTGTTTTCGACATCCCGTTCCAGCAGGCCTTGCCGTTCCAGATAGCGACCCACCCGGTGGGCGATGGTGTGCGTCAGCGGCACTGTTGCAAATAACCACGAATGGTAAGCTGAAGACTGTTTTAGCTAAAGGTGCAGCATATGAATCCTTTCCATGGTCGGCATTTTCAGGGCGAAATCATTCTTTGGGCTGTGCGCTGGTATTGTAAATATGGCATTAGCTATCGTGAACTGCAGGAAATGCTGGCCGAACGGGGTGTGAATGTTGATCACACGACTATTTACCGTTGGGTTCAACGTTATGCTCCTGAAATAGAAAAACGTTTACGCTGGTATTGGCGTAATCCTACAGATCTGAGCTCGTGGCATATTGATGAAACCTATGTAAAAGTGAATGGACGATGGTCTTATCTGTATCGTGCAGTCGATCAACGTGGCGATACCATTGATTTTTATCTTTCTTCTAGACGTAATACCAAATCAGCATATTGTTTTCTTGGAAAAATTTTAAATAATGTGAAGAAGTGGCAAATTCCACAAGTGATCAACACGGATAAAGCACCCACATATGGACGTGCTTTATCACGGTTAAAACGGGAAGGTAAATGTCCACCAGACCTTGAGCACAGGCAGATTAAGTATAAAAATAACGTGATTGAATGTGATCATGGCAAGCTAAAGCGGATCATCAGGGCCACATTAGGATTCAAATCTATGAAGACGGCTTATGCCACAATTAAAGGTATTGAAGTCATGCGTGCACTACGTAAAGGACAAGCATCGTCATTTTATTATGGTCAGCCTCAGGGTGAAGTGTGTCTAATCAACAGGGTTTTCGGTCTCTAAGTACTTTTTAAAGGGAACATCATCGACTCAAATCTCTATTTGCAACAGTGCCAAAAAAACCAACTTCAAGTTGGTTTTTCTTTTTTAATCATCAGTGGCGACCTTAACACCATATCCAATTAAACCTGCAAGGCTAGCATAGGCTATTTTGGCATAAATCGAACCCCACCAGACCGTAATTTTACTGGCACCAAATTCCCGAACCGTTTGCCCCATAAAATTAGTGGTTTCATAGAAATTTTTAGCAGAATAACCTAACGCAATATGATCAAGGACAGGGAATAAACTAAAAGCTAAACCTACTGCTGCTGCGGGGAAAGTAAACTCTCTTGATAGACCGAATTTTCCAGTAATAAATACAAGCGATACCACGATAATTAATCTAATGATAGTCCATAGCATCACTGTGAAAGGCAAGTTAAAGATGCCTGCTCCCTGCCACGCAAGACCGCAAACAACTAACACGATAAAGCCTACAACTATCAGGAATAATACAAATTTATCATGATCATCTTTACTCATTAAAAAGTCTTTTATGGTTTGTTATTTTCACTTGCTTATGCCAGGTGAAGTTAGATTCTAGGTGTATTTCTAGGGGTAGTATTAAGATTGCTTTGCAGCTTCATCTTGTGATTAGGAGCATTCAAATTTTCTTCCGGTGCAGTAATCTTTTGCTTCAATAACTGCTCACGGTACTCGCTATAAACTTCAGTTTTATTGCGGGCAGTAAAACGGTGTGCGCTCTGATCTTTAAACTCTGTGAAGTACCGATCTGAATACTTAACAGAAAGTTTTTCAAATGGAATCTCATATTCCATATCATTGATTCGAGCTTTAATCATTGGTTTATCTTTCATCTTGTAGGCATCAAGAACCTTTAATTCTGTTCCCTTCTCAAAGGTTTCTTTCTTAAAGAATCCAGTCTTGATCTGTAACCCTTCCTCAAGTTTGAGAAGCTCACCTTTTGCAATTTTCATACCTCTAATGCTACCGATCTCATCACCTAAAATAGATTTAGATTTAAGATTCGCACGAACCTCGGTAACAATTTCTTCCTTCGTGAATGTACGATTCTCTGAAGTTAAAGCATGTATCTTCGAGTTAATTCCGTATATCTCCCGCTTATCTTCAATATGGTGGCGGTGATCTTGCAGATATGCTTTGATCAATTTTTCTTGCTTGTCTACTAAAGTGAAGTCTGTAGAAAATTCTTTCTTTTCTGATCGTCCTAGAACTTTTTTGAAGTTTTCAAAAGGTGTAACTTCTTTTTCAACAGGATTGTAATTCTGATCATATGAGATTTTCGGCACTGTTGCAAAGTTAGCGATGAGGCAGCCTTTTGTCTTATTCAAAGGCCTTACATTTCAAAAACTCTGCTTACCAGGCGCATTTCGCCCAGGGGATCACCATAATAAAATGCTGAGGCCTGGCCTTTGCGTAGTGCACGCATCACCTCAATACCTTTGATGGTGGCGTAAGCCGTCTTCATGGATTTAAATCCCAGCGTGGCGCCGATTATCCGTTTCAGTTTGCCATGATCGCATTCAATCACGTTGTTCCGGTACTTAATCTGTCGGTGTTCAACGTCAGACGGGCACCGGCCTTCGCGTTTGAGCAGAGCAAGCGCGCGACCATAGGCGGGCGCTTTATCCGTGTTGATGAATCGCGGGATCTGCCACTTCTTCACGTTGTTGAGGATTTTACCCAGAAACCGGTATGCAGCTTTGCTGTTACGACGGGAGGAGAGATAAAAATCGACAGTGCGGCCCCGGCTGTCGACGGCCCGGTACAGATACGCCCAGCGGCCATTGACCTTCACGTAGGTTTCATCCATGTGCCACGGGCAAAGATCGGAAGGGTTACGCCAGTACCAGCGCAGCCGTTTTTCCATTTCAGGCGCATAACGCTGAACCCAGCGGTAAATCGTGGAGTGATCGACATTCACTCCGCGTTCAGCCAGCATCTCCTGCAGCTCACGGTAACTGATGCCGTATTTGCAGTACCAGCGTACGGCCCACAGAATGATGTCACGCTGAAAATGCCGGCCTTTGAATGGGTTCATGTGCAGCTCCATCAGCAAAAGGGGATGATAAGTTTATCACCACCGACTATTTGCAACAGTGCCGAAAAAAACTCTATAGAAAAGGTATGGTGATGGTTTCTTTCTAATCAACGAAGCTGTCGGCAGACTTAAGTTAATGGCGAACAGGTTTTATGAGTTAGGATTAAATGATCCTACCTTTACTTCTGAAATTCTCTCTAAAGAACCATACAAATACGAACAAAGAATGTCAGAGATTTTATTCTCCGATCGGCTAATTCGTGATGGTTATAAGTTAAGCAGTGACAAGGAAGGGCCAGATTTTAAAGCAGAAAAAAATGGTAAAGTTACGTGGTTTGAAGTCATAACCCCAAGCCCCGTGCCGAAATTGGAGAAACAATTTAAAGACCCAAATTATAGACTAAACCCCACACAAGAAGGAGCTCGTTTAGCATCATATACAACGCTATTAAAAACCACTGCAGCGGTTAGAGAGAAAAATAAAAAAATAGTCACTTATATAAACGACGGAATCATAAGTGAGGGAGATGCTACAATAATAGTTATTAATGACTCGCTGTTTTTCCCTTTAGACCTCCCCACCATAGGGCTAAATTGTGAAATTGCAGAAGGCTGTAGCGGACTTCCTTTAATTATCGAGGCTTTAATGGGTATAGGGCAAGCTCATTGGATTAAGAATCAGAGTGATAATAATCACCAGATAGTAAGAGCCAATAACGATTTCATCATTAACCAAAATAATTCATCTGTAGATACAAACAGATTCAGAACCGATCGTTACAATTCAATTTCAGGTGTCTTTGTTCTAACGTTAAGGGAAGATTATGGACTGGCAGAGGTGATTTATGAGCATGTTAAGAACAAAAAAAATAAGGGCGTATTTTTAACAAACCCTAATACAACAAGGCCATTTGAGCCTAGAGATCTTTCAGCTAGACATATAGAACACAAACGGTTAGATGAGTTGACAAGAATCTCTGATGACAATCCAGTTAGTTGTCTCATGACTAAAACAGTTGCTGGGTACTTGATGGAATTAAATAGCTATCTTGGTTATATAAGGCAACTATTTATTAAGGCAGGTGTGCATGTGGCTAATGAAACAACCAATGAAGTTTCTATTTCGCAAAAAGCACTTGAGGGTGGTTTTGGAAAATATGTGGTAGATTACGATGAAGCGAGCGGGTTGCCGATAGGTGTTTCACTGCTAGAAGAGTAAAAAGAATAGGTAACATAATTTAAGAGCCTTCCATTGTGATTTAAATGATAGTGTATCGTTTAAATCACAAATATCATTTCAATGATATAAAAATCGATAACTAAAATATACTTATCATATAGTTATACTTAAATGGTATGTTGAAGGTTCTTAATGTAAGCATAAGATAATCTTTTAGAAAATTTCGCATGCGAAATTCATTGCATATCAATATTGATATGCAATGAATTTATGATATAATCCCCTCAAGATATGAATTTAGATTCATAGCTTTCAAAGATACATGAAGTTGTGTCTTTTTAGGCGAAACGCCTGACTCATAGGAGTGGATATGAAAATTGATATTAATATAAGTATATTCTTGTCACACCACACCTTTCTCAACATTTCGCATGCGAAATACTAAGGATTCTAATATGGAACTCAAAACAGGAAAAAAACTTGGCAAGCTAATAGTAGTGTGCAGCCAGAAAGGTGGTGTAGTTAAGTCTCAATCTACTAATGAAATATCTTTCAACTTGCAAAAAATGGGGTATTCAGTTCTAGAAATTGATGCGGATTGGACTACAGGGTTAACAGAACGTACCTTTCCGAATGAACTTCCATTGGAAATTGAAAAAGAACCATTAAAGCATGAGTTCACCCCTGGTGAGGCTAATACCTATCAATTGTTTTTTTCTAATACTGACATTAAACCGATAACTCTAGATGATGGACGTGACTTCATAGGCACAACGAGTGAACTTAATGAGGTTAACTATAGACACTCTGATTGTATGTTTGATTTCCGAGATCGTATATTAGAATTGAAGGAAAAATATGATTTTATTTTTATAGACTCAGCCCCTTCATATTCTAATGTAATGGTAGCAAGTCATATGGCTGCTGATTATTTATTAATTCCAACCTTACTAGAAAAACAATCAAGGAATGCTGTAGCTAAACAATTAACTTACATGCAAAAAATAAAGAAAAACTATAATCCATCGTTACAATTTTTGGGAACCTATGTGACTCAAGCTACAGTTGCGAACTATTCAAAACCACTTTTTGATGGTTATTTGGGGGCTGTGGATACTCATAACCTTAATATGCTAGTCGAAATACTTGAAGATAAAGGTTATACCCAAGATTATATCTTAGCTTATATTTCGTTTGCTCAAGCAACAGCAAAAGAAGCTATAGAATTAGGTATGACATTTAAAGAATATGAGCCTAAATCTAAACCAGCAATTCAATATGAAGAATTAGCAAAACGAATTGTGAAACAGGTAGGATAAATTAAATGGCTAAAAAACAATTTTTGAGTCGACTACGTGATCAAAATCGTAAATCGGCAACCGAAGCAATTAACAAAGTTATTGAAACTAAGTCACCTAATGAGGAAATCAGAGATATTGATGCTCACCAAATTATGACTGATATTGCCCGCCCTGAATTAGAAACGGAAGGGCAAATAATTAGAGTTCCAATAGATGAAGTTTATGCAGAAAGTCAAGTTCGTCCAGAGGAAGATTTTGATGACTCCATAATAGAGGGAATGGCTGATACATTTAACACTGTAGGGATATTAACACCACCGCGTTGTTATCCAAAAGATAGGGCTGGTTATAGAATTTGGATGGGTGAAACTCGTTGGCGAACAGCAAAAAAAAGAGGAGATACCTTTATTGATATTTATGTCGGTTCTCCACCTAAAAACGATAAATTTCGAATTATTGGTCAGTTGATAGAAAACCTACAACAATCCGGCCTTAAACCTTTAGCAACAGCAATAGCATTTAATGAGCTTAAAACAGTTCATGGAATGACTGGAGAAGAAATAGCAAAAACTGTAGGTAAACCTACATCATTTGTGAGTAAACATTTAAAATTAATAAGTGCTCCTGAAAGTGTTACCACATTACTAAAAGATAAAGTAACTTTAGATGTAGACTTAGCATATACACTTACTCAGATAAATGAAATTAACCCCAAAATTGCTGAAAAACTTGTTGAAAAAGCAAGAAAAAATGGTGTTTCTCGTAATGAAGCAAAAGATGAATTAAGTAAAATAAAAAATAGAGATAAAGAAAAAATTTCGCATGCGAAATCAAAACAAGTTTCTCATTCAAAATCTCAAGTTAATACAAATGATGTGTGGCATGTTCAGGTGGAGTTTGATAACAAGATAGGTATTATTCTCACGGATAAAAAGCCTGAAAGTGACGGGGTTGTATGGGTAAAGCTTGAAAATAGCATCAACTCTGTCAATGTTGATAAATTAATAGTAAAAGGGTTAGTACAGATCAAATGATAGGTACGCCATTTTCAACTATGGCCACAGAGTTTCGTGGCCAGATTATTAAAACATGGTTATTGCAACTATCTGGTACAGCAACAGAAAAATCAAAAATATTATGTCAAACAGCAATTGAGCTCGGTCTTACTGAAAGGTCTAAATCAATTCCAGGTTCTGCATTAATCCAATGGACAAAAACAACACCGACAAACACGCCACTTTGGGCTGCACAAAGCGCTCTTCTATTATTATTTGCTAATGAATGGAAACCAAGCACACATGTAGAATGGTGCGGAATGGCATCGCTATTGCAACGGTTATATAAGAAAAATAGTATAGCTGAGATGTTAAGTTATCTACCTAAACATATAAATAAAGATATTGCAGCAGGCTGGATTACTGCAGCCATAGAGGAAGATGCAAATTTTAGAAGGCATAAAAAAAGAAAATGACTTTTTCGGGACTAGAAAAAATAATTACATCTTCAGGACGTCGTTCAATATCATCATCCTTGCTAGCATATTTACTTGATGCTTTTGATAACGGATTCGATGGTATTGATCTTGATTTGTTCCAATCAAATACTGGTTATGTAAGGACAAATATAACTCAAGTTGCAAACTATCTAAAAGATAAAGGAATCATTTTAATATACTACTATAGAGATCAAGGTGACAAAAATAACCGAGATTATATTGAGGAGAACATTTTTGGACGGTGGGGTAAGCAGCATTATAAATTAACATCTGATGTATTACGTTTGTATAGAAGGAATTAGAAAACCATTTCGCATGCGAAATAGTAGATGTGAATTATAAATTCACATGTTTGTTTTTTAAAATGGAGTAAAGTATACTCACACTGTGTATTTATACAGTGTTGGTGCCCTATGCAAATTCCTATTTTCGAAAGTCTAGTTGCCTGTGGTTTTCCCAGTCCCGCTCAAGATCACATTGAGCGCAGGCTATCCCTCGATGCTGAATTAATTCGATATCCTGAAAGTACTTATTTTCTTCGAGCTTCAGGGGATTCGATGAAGGATGCGGGGATTTTTGACGGTGACTTATTGGTAGTCGAAAGTCACCTTACTGCCCGTCATGGGGAAATTGTCGTTGCTGAATACGATGGCGAATTCACCTGCAAGTACCTGCAAATCACACCGACTAAAGCCCTTATTCCTGCTAACAGTCAATTTCCCGCTATCCCAATCAATGACGATACAGACGTGCAAATCTTCGGTGTCGTTCGTTATGCCGTGCATACCTGTCGGTGAAAAGTATGTTTGCGCTTATCGATGTCAATTCCATGTACACCTCCTGTGAATCTGTCTTTAGGCCTGATTTAAAAGGAAAGCCGATTGTTTGCCTTTCGAATAATGATGGCTGTGTGATTGCGCGTTCGGCGGCGGCTAAACCTTATATCCGTATGGGAGCCCCTTATTTTGAAATTAAGCAGATAATCAAGCAAAAACAAGTCACTGTTTTTTCTTCAAATTATCCCTTGTATGCCGATTTTAGTAATCGATTTATGGCGGTGGTTGCTCAAATTGTGCCTCAAATTGAGGTTTACAGTATTGATGAATGTTTTTGTAACCTGACAGGTATGGATTCATTGTATTCCTGGCATGAACTTGGCCATAAATTAAAAGAGGATGTATTCCAGTGTGCGCATTTGCCTGTGGGGGTGGGGATTTCCAGTACCAAAACGCTAGCTAAGTTGGCGAATCATGCCGCCAAAACGTGGAAGAAAACAGGTGGTGTCGTCGATTTAAGTTCGCCCAGTCGTCAGAAGAAACTTATGGCCCTCGTGCCCGTTGGGGACGTTTGGGGAATAGGGCGTAAACTGGCAAAACGCCTGAATCAAAGCGGAATTGAAACTGCCTTGGATTTAAGTCGGTTGTCAACGACCCAGGCGCGCCAAATGTACTCCGTGGTATTAGAACGAACCGTGCGAGAGTTGAATGGTGAATCCTGTCTGGAACTTGAAGAAGTCGCGCCCGCCAAGCAACAAATTATTTGCTCTCGCTCTTTTGGCCATAAAGTCATGGACTACGAATTGGTTCGCCAATCGGTATGTGCCTTTGCTGAACGTGCAGCAGAAAAACTGCGGGAAGAAAAACAGTATTGTCGATTAGTGACCTTGTGGGTGCAGAGTAGCCATTTTTCCCATCATGAGCCGCACTATTATCGTCAAGAAACCCAAGCTCTCATTTATCCGACCCAAGATACACGCGAGATTCTTCAGGCGGCTGTGGGGTTATTTGACCGACTTTGGCTTCCGAATGTGAAATACAGCAAAAGTGGCATATTACTCAGTGAATTTTCCCCTTCAGGGCAAGTGCAGCTGAATTTGTTTGAAAGTGGCCATGCTTTTCGCAAAAGTGGTGAACTGATGCAGACGATTGACCAGATTAATCGCGGAAAAGGCGCTATCTGGTTTGCAGGTCAGGGGGTTCAATCGCAATCGGCTTTATGGAAAATGAAGCAGCAATTTCTCTCGCCCCGATGGACAACGCAATTCTCGGATATTCCTATCGTAAAATGCTAATCATTGGGTGATGTTTTTTTGAGCAGTGTTGATATTCATTCATTAATCAGGCTATTAACCTTGTTATTAACAGGGCTATTTCAAGTTATCCACTGATTTTGTGGATACGCTTTTTTTGCGTTTCGGGGCAACGGCTTCATGCTGGCATTGAGCCAGGCTTAAGCCGAACGCCGGATTGACCCCATTTACACACAGTTGGCGCAGGTTCCCCGTACACTCCCGTTCTCGCGCCTGTTTGGGGCGCGCTCACTGGCTCGCCAAATGTGGAAAATGGGGACAACCGGCTTGAAAGGTCAACCACTGCGCCTTTTACCGTTTTCAACGTGGCGCAAAGGGCAGGGGTGCAGCTCCCTGCGGGACCGCCCCTGGTTCACTGCTTAGCTGCGCTAAGCGTTAATGGCGACTTGCCGTTCGCTTCTCTCGCTGCAAGTCGGGTGCTGCCATTTTCATCACCTGTGTGATTAATCTTTCATCGAGCCCCTCCGCTTGGCCTAAAACATAGCCTCATCTCGTCATACAGCAAGCGTAAAGTGCACTCCACCAAAATTCTTGTCGCTGCGCTTTCCAACAATTTTGTCTCCGCCCTTGCTTGCTTCCTCGTCTCGGCTATGTACGGCCTTTGCAGCGGAGGAACTCGACGAAAGAAATCATTAATACAAAGGAGGATTCAAAAATGTCATCACATCAAAATCTTGCAGCTCCAGAATCTAACGAAAGAAGGGGGAAAGACCTACTGACGCATGACCAGAAAGCGGATTTATTGCATTACATTGCGCCATTAACACGGTTATTGGAGTTATTCGAGGGGGGTATTTCACCGGAGTTATACGACGAAGAAATCACGCTGCACAGTGATGCGTTCGATTCCAACAGTATTTTTATGAAAGACGGCTATCCGATTGGATTTAGTGACAATTTAAACAACATGTTCTATCTGCGTCCTGAATTGATTCAGGCATCTTAGGTGCTAAGGGAGTTGTTGAGCCTCCCTTAGCTTAGACACAATAAACTACATAGGTGATTAATATGTCTACATTAGAAACTATCATTAACCCAAAACAACGTAAAGCAAAAAAAGGCACAAAATCGGCTCAGGCCGACGCGATTTATCAGGCATTGGACAACATGGAAGCGCACGTATTGCCGTTATCGGCATTGGTACAGAGTGAACTCAATGTGCGTAAACGTCCAATGGATGAAAAAGCCTTGTCCGAACTGGCAGACAGTATTCAAGCGGTCGGGGTGTTACAAAACTTGGTGGTTTACCCGATGGACAATGACGTCTACGGGGTTGCTGCGGGTCAACGTCGTTTACTGGCGTTACAACAATTGGTGACAAAAGGGCATTTAGCGTCAAGTTTTCCGGTTCCTGTTAAAATGGTTTCGGAGTCTGATGCGCTGATTATTTCCCTGACGGAGAACAGCCAACGTGAAGCCATGCATCCAGCCGACCAACTTCATGCGTTTATCGAGCTACAAAAAACAGGCAAAAATGCGGCTGAAATCGGTGACTTATTAGGGTTCAGCACTCACCACGTGAAAAAATGTCTGCGTTTAGCAAACATGGCTCCCGAGCTGTTAGCGGAGTTGGATGCCGACAATATTACCCTTGACCAACTGCAAGCGTTAGCCGGAACACCTGACCACGACCGTCAAGTCATGGTATGGAACAATGCCATTGGGTGGAAAAAAGAGCCATGCTACTTGCGTGAAGCGGTTGAAGAAACCAAAACCCCCGTCGAAAATAACCGACTGGTGAATTTTGTTGGGTTGGACGCTTACGAGCAAGCAGGGGGAACCCTTGAAATTGACCTCTTTACCGAAGCCGGCTTCATTGAAAATGCCCCACTATTAGAAAAATTAGCACTCGATAAACTCACTGTTTGTGCGGAACTATTAGCCGAGTTTGAGGGTTGGCAGTTCGGTACTGCACGTTTAGAGCGTCCGAGCTTTTATGGTAATGACGCAGAAACCTTGTCTCTCAGTCATGCGCCCGAGGCGGTCATTCCCCCTGAATTTGCGGATTTACTGGCTGAATTGCGTACTCGTGAAACTGATTTACGTCAGCAATCATGGGAAACCGATGACGAAAATGAACAAGCTGACCTTTGCCAAGTCGTGGCTGATTGCGAAAAGCAAATCGAAGACATTAAAGCTCGTACCCAAAATCAAGCGTGGACAGCCGATAGAAAAGCAACAAAAGGCGTTGTTGTCTACCTTGACCGTGATGGAGAACCGTGTGTCATCCGCGGCGTCATTGACTTAGCACAGCAAGAGTCACAGTGCAGTGAAGCAAAAAGCGAAACTGAAAGTGTGAGTGAGCAATCTACGACTCAAGTTGAGACGGTTTCTACTTACAGCGCAGCGTTGTGCAAAAGTCTCTCTTCTGAGCGCACGTTAGCCGTTCAAGCGGCATTAACACAACATCCAAACGTGGCACTGGCGATTTTGGTTCATGATGCGTGTATTCAGGTATTTGGTTCACCGTATACCAAAACCGCATTTAACATTAAATTTTCGCTTTCTCAGGACGAGTTACTCAAAAATGCCCCGACCGCCCAAGACAGTGAAGCATTGCAATTACTCAATACGCAATTTGAGTCATGGTCAGCGCGTCTCCCTGACGCATGGCAAGCCGACTTCTCATGGTTATTGACGTGGGAGCAAGCGGATTTAGTCGCATTACTGGCGTTTTGTTCCGCGCAAACGTTGAGTGAAGTGAACCATCATACTCCGCACGATAACACGTTAGCTAAAGCCTTGCGTCCAATTGAACAGGCGATTGCCTTTGATTTTCGCCAGTGGTGGCAGCCAACCAAAACCAACTTCTTTGGGCGTATCAGTAAAGACCAAATCAGCGATTGTTTAGCCGAGGCAGGCGCATCAGATAAAGCCCTTGAAGCCGTCAAAATGAAAAAAGGGGATGCTGCGGAGTTGGCTGAAAATACCCTTAAAGATACCCATTGGTTGCCGAGCTGTTTTCTCGATGTAAATGCTGACACTCACCACACCGATAACGCGCAATAATCAATATGGAGACACTGCCCGAAAGGGCAGTGTGAATAATCATGACAACTATTCCAAACCATTTAGCCCTTGTGCCTTTTAATGACCGTCAATATGCTGCCGCAAAAGCTATTCTCTTTGTCGAAGATAAAATGCAAAAAGGGCAATACCAAAAACGCTATCCCTATGCGTGTGCGTTAATTCGATTTTTTACGGGGAATAAAGGGGCAATAACCGCAAAAGATTTGCACTTTACGTTAGTGTTATCTTTTGACGATAAACGTGAAATGCCATCAAAAAATCGCTATCTTGCCGCCCTTGATACGTTTATTCACTCCCGTGGTTATCTTTGTCCGTTGCCGTTGTGTGATCATCATGTGCGTGATTTTTTTCCTGAACTGGATTACCGTGACCGTGAACGGCAGGAACGAAAAATTCAGTCTCACGTGCATGTTGTGAGCCGAGCACGACAAAAAGCCCAAATTAAAGCGCAGCAACAGTATCAAAACCGATTAGCCCAAGCCGAAATTGAGTTAGCCTTTATTACCCCCAGTGAGTTTAAATCGTGGTACAACCGGTTTAATCATGATGGGATTGAAGAGTATGATTTGATTGAATTGCTTGTGAACTGGACGTCGAGATTTAACAATTTAAACTTGCGAAAATACCTTGATTTTGCCCCGTTTTGGTCGGCTCTCTTGGATTTCAATGAGGATATCGATACCCGATCATACGGTGAGCAATTACTGGATAATTATGCCATTCCCAATAAATTAATCGGTTAAAAGGGCGTTGACGATGAACGAATCAAATGTGGTTTTACTCGAAACTGAAGACAGTTTGTTGTTAATGATGCGCGGTGAGCACTCAAAAGAAACGGTGATTAACTCAGCAATTGCCGCGAATGAAATTTCACAGAGTGACCGCGAAACGTGGTTAGCTTGTGAAGATATCAATGTAGGATATTACAAGGCGGTGCCTAGAGATGGGTATGCAACCTATTATTACCCCTCCAGTCAGGACGTTAAAGGCGCATTTTTAGCGACGTGTCTTGAGCTATTTTAGGATGCAAGACAGTTAGTGAGTTCACGATGCAATTAAAAAGCAAACAAACACAATGTGTTCATTGTTATTACAATGGAACATTTTTTCTACTGTATATCGCTTCGGGTCGAGTGGGCGTCATTGATGACTTTAGTGGGTAAATGGTTGATAACAGTACACTGTGGGATGGTGTGCGATTAAAATTGCCTACTGTGGACAGTGTCATCGACCTTGAGGAACCGTTGAATAATGAGAGAAATAAAGGGCAGTTCGGGTAAACCCGAACTGCCCTTTATTTCTCTTGAAACAGGCATAACCAGCGAGTGTTTGAGTGTAAAAGCCTTGGGGTTTGTTAAAAAAAAATGGGATTTTCCTGAGAGCACGATGACGTATCGTTGGTTTTTAGAGTTTAAAACAATGAGATAATGCTTTTTAACAAAAAGCTTAAATTAAAATTTATAAAATTTAGTTATTAAAAAAACACAATAACCCCTTATGGGTTCCTACGGCAGCTCGATATCTTCGAGCTGTCGCCTACACTCCAACGCCATTCGTTTTACGAATGGGTTTCCGCAGAGCCGCAAGCGTCTCTGTCCTTCGGATAGCAAGCGAAACCTAACGGCACGGCATTTCGTGCTTCGCACGGCCGTTAAAGACGCCACGCGTTGCGTGTCGGCCGATTGCCTCCTCACCCGACGGTTATTTTCTTACTATCAGCCCATTCGCTAGGGCTATTGATTACGCCCTCAAGCTCAAGAACTTGCAAGGGTTCGCTTCGCCGCGTTGCGCCCCTGCAAAACCTTTCCCTTGATGGCTTCATCGCCCTTGCCGCGACTGAACTGACAGTAAGATGAATTAACACTTTCAAAGAGAACTACGAGGCCATCGGTGAACGTCAACACCGCCACGCCAAAACCTCCAGAAAGATGAGTTAAAAGCCAAAAAAAGGAGTATCAACATGAATTATCAAGTTTTTATTGCAGAAACCCATAAGAAAAATGTGACAGGGCAAGCGGATGACGTTTATCACTTCAATTCCATTGCTGAATTCTTCGCTTTTCTGAAAAAAACGAAATTCGCGGAAAAAATGAACATGAATTACCACTATGCCTTAACCGATGGAACAAAAAACACCGATTTAACTTACCGCGAAATTGAAAGCGCCAACCACCTTAAAACGTTTAAAAAACAGGTTCGCCAATACCGTTAAAGCGACCTATTGAATAGCGCGAAATCTAAACGCGCTATTCAATATCGAGCCTGTTCGATATTGAGCCAACTACTAAATCATAAAAGGAGAAAGAGTATGTATCACGCATTAGAGCAGTACGAAACAGACAGTTACCAAGAAACCCAAAGCGCGGAATTGATGTATTGGATAGGACGTGAACAAGCGGCTAAAACTGCCCCGACAGAAATCACCTTAATGCAATTTATGGATGCGTTATCCGTTATGCCCCCGTTGGATTGGCAAGGCAATAACAATACGGAGTCCTTTAAATTGCAAGAGATGTTTTTGGGGAACGTGACGGACATTTTTGTCAAAGTGGACGGGCGCTATTTCACGTTTCGGGATGTATCAACGTTATCTCACGCGCAAATTATTTCGCGTGTGCGTTGTGCTGGATTGCTAGCGCAACAATGAAAAAAGCAGGCTTTCGCCTGCTTAATCCGTGCCTTGAATGACTTTAGCGAGGAACTCAAGGCATCAACTCACTCAAAGGAGTAGCTCCTATGAACGCAAATATCATGGCATACGCTGCCAACCCTGTAAAGCCCCAAATACCCACCGTGTCAAAACGTCGGGTCGTGCGTCACGATATCGCGATTCGTGATATTGAACCGACCTATCGGGCAATGGCGCGGCATATCGACAAACAACTTAAACGCAAAAAGCCCGTTCGCATTCCTGCAATGAATAACCAGTGTTTGGGGCAACTCTTGCGCTGTTTAGAACTGCGTAAATCGTGGATTTAAGTTAACTCACTGCCCCTGTTTTTTGTTTCAGGGGCAGTTCTGGAGCGTCGATATGTCACAATTGAGTTTTTTTGATGTGGATTTAAGCCAACCCGTGAAAGTAGCCAATCCTATTATCTCAGGTTCGCCCAGTAAGATAGACACAAAGACAGATAAAACAGTCGAGAAAGTAAATCTAACCACAGTTAACGCCAAATCAAAGCGCGATTTTCACAAGGAATTTATTCAATTATTTAATCAAACGGCACGTTATCACAGTCGTGTAGAGGTGTTTCGCGATTTTATTCATGTTACTGCGATTTCATTAGAAAACAGCGTGAAACAGTGCCCTGAATTGGAACAAACTTACTTTAACGTGATTGCGCGTTATGAAAGAGCGGATTTGGATGCGTTTGCGAAACTATTAGCCCTTTGTGTTAACGGCTTAGACCAACAAGCCACCGATTTTTTAGGCTCGGTGTTTATGTCACTTGAATTAGGCGAAGGGGCATGGGGGCAATTTTTCACCCCATTTCACGTTAGCCAGCTCATGAGTGATCTCATCATCGGGGATTGTGGGGCGATAATTGAACAAAATGGCTATATCAGTGTGTGCGAGCCTACGTGTGGCGCAGGTGGAATGGTGATTGCCTGTGCTAATTCTGTGTTACAGCAAGGTTTTAATCCGCAAACACAAATGATTGCAGTGTGTACCGATATTGATGAGGTTGCTGCCCGAATGTGCTACGTCCAACTGGCATTATTGGGAATACCTGCGATTGTGAATATTGGTAACAGTTTAACGCTGGACGTTCGTCAAACGCTATATACCCCGATGTTAATGTTAAATTCATTCCGCTTTAAATCCTTTTTAACCGCCTAATTCACGTTATTTCAAGGGGATTTATTCCCCTTTTTTGCGCATCGGCTTAATCCTGGCATCGAGCCAGGCTCAATCCGACAACACCAACCCCTGCGCCTTTTTACGCTGACGCGTGGCGCAAAGGGCAGGGATGCAAGCTCCCTGCGGGAGCAGCCCCTGATTAACCGCTTAACGTTGTTAAGCTCAAAGGACGCCTTGCGGTTCGATTCTCTCGCCGCAAGTCGAGTTGCGTCATTTTCAGCCACTGTGCTGTTAATCTTTCGCCAAGCCCCTCCGCTCGGGCTTAAACATAGACTCAATTCGTCATCCAGCAAGGGTAAAGTGCACTCCAGCAAAATTCTTGTCGCTGCGCTTTCCAACAATTTTGCCTCCGCCCTTGCTTCCTTCCTCATTTCCTCTATGCACGCCCTTTGCAGCGCAGGAACTCGACGAAAGAAATCATTAACCCAAAAGGAGGCACTAAAATGACTCAACAACAAAACCTTGCAGCGAGAGAATCTAACGAAAGAAATGGAAAAGACGAAATTGTCATCACGGCTATTGAGGTGAAGAATGCTCAAGCTCGTTTAACGTTTTTACCTTCAAAATTAGGTCGCTACTGTATTGCGTTTGAAAATGCAATCTATCACTGGATGACTCGGAACGCCGTAGCCTATAACGGCGGCTATTGGGATTTTTATACGTTGTCGAATGGTGGTTTTTATCTGCAACCGACAAAAGGCTATATGCTCACTTCACCGAATGGATTTATGGACGATGTAAGTGCTCAAGAAGCGGGAATTATTGTCACCTTAATGATGTTAAGTCATTTTTCATTTGTGACCTATGAAAAAGAGCATCACGAAGATTGTGAGCGTATTTCTGCTTATTTTCATCAATTACGGGATTTTATTTTCACATTATCCCCTGAATCACAAACCAAAATATTAAACGCCATTGATTAACACTATCCCGCGCAAGTCTCAGGCTTGCGCTTCATTAAACACCATCAATCAATAAATCAGAAAAAGGTAAACGAATATGGAACAGCAAACATTATTATCGGTTGGTCAAGTGGTTTATACTAATTTATATAATCTCGGCAAGGGGGTTATTGTTAATATTCATGGCGAGCAAAAACCACAAAGCATAAAGAATATGTATAATGTTATGGTCACAGGGGGCAATGCTGAATTTGATATCGTATTCTTTAATGGGAATAAAACTAATCGTTTGCCGGAAAGTATTTTGCACGGCATACAATGGAAAATTGAAGATGAAATGGTTGAACAAGAAACCATTAAATCATTAATTGAAAAAGCTGAGGCACATGAACAAGCAGAAAAAGCCGAAGAAGAACGAAAGAAAAATGAATTTAAACAAGGTGTCGAATTCCAAAAAAACAACACAGAATATTCGCACTTAACACAGATAACCTCTAATTCAGATAAGGAAATTAAAATAGTCGGTAAAAATATCCGCGCTGAATTAAAAAAACATTTTCCAAAAACAAAATTTTCAGTACGTAAACAACATCACAGTACTTACCATGTATCATGGACAGATGGCCCAACAGTGGATGAAGTCGAATCAATTATCAATAAATACGAAACATCGCGTTTTGATAGTTATACTGATTATCATTATAGTGATACATCACCTTTTAACGTAGTTTATGGTGGAGCTGATTATGTTTTTACACATCGTCATTACAGTGATGAAATAAAAGCATTAGCAATAGAATCACTGATTGAAAAATATGGCGAGTCTTATGAGTTTGATACCGCGTTAATGACCGTTGAAAATTTTAATCAAGGTAAATTATACAAAATTGGACGAGAACAAATTATTGGAAATGACGGTATAGGCGGAGAAATTAATCGCGTACTAAGGAAAACAAGTTATTAAAGAAAACGCGCCATAAAGGCGCGTTTCTCGTTTTAATACTAAGCCACATGCATTACTTAATATTAAACGTGATTATAGCGTTAAAAATAGAAAGTAAAAGGAGTAAGTTTAGTTATTTTTTTTAATGTTAAGATAAATGTGATAGACCTCAAGCGCGTATTGATTTCTTTTTTGTTCTTGAGCCTCGGATTTTTTCAACCCTGCATTATAAGCCCCTACGCCTTTCCAGATATCCCCTTGTATACGAATAAACTTCGCGAGATAAAACGCGCCAGTATAAATATTCATACACGGATCTAACCTTAATTGATTTTCGGTAATGCCATACTGCGCTAATTCATTAAAGTTTTGCGAATGAATTTGCATTAAGCCAATAGCGTATCGCGTCGGTGAAGCTTGGTTAATCGCATTTGGTTGAAATGAGCTTTCACGAAAGGCAACCGCGCGTAATAAATCAGGGTCTATTTGATAATCATTTCCTGCTTTATCATAGCAATCAAACGAAAATGAAAACGGTGAAAAAAATAACGCAATGAGAATACAGATTATTCGCATATAAAACCCCATTTAATAATAATCTCTCTTAACTCAGAATCGCCCATTTTAATTAAAAAATAAAGCAATATTTAAATGCAAGCCAAAAGAAAGGAGGAGCAATAAATATGCTCCTCTGAAAGAAAGAACTCACACCCCACGCAAAATTTCATTTTGCTAGAATTTATCATTAAATCAGGGCGTTAATTAAAAATAAATAGGTGAAAATTTTAAAAATCTTTATGTTAAGTGCTAAAAGAGTGCTGAGATGTGGCTAAGTTAGTGCTGTTTTGTGGCTATCTTGTGGCTAATTAAGTTAAAACAATAAGTTGAAAATTGCAGTGCTCTATTAGTGCCTAGATGTTAGCACTAATGGAGTGCTTAAAAAAGTTAAGATTAGCACTTCTAAAGCACTAAGAATATGATACTATCGATTTTAATAGGCACTCAATTAGCACTCAAATAAATAGGTTAAATAAATGGCAAGACAAAACGTATATATGTCACAAAAAGTTTATGATGCAATTAGAACGATTGTTGATGAACGACGGGCTGATGGGGCAAGTCATGCAGATGCAAATATGTCGAGCGTCTGCTCAGAAATGCTGGATATTGGCGTTCGTGTCACGATGAATTTAAAAAAGAAATCAGATGAAACAGATGACAATGGAATGACATGGGAGGAGCTTTATAAAAAGCAAATGTTAGAAGATTCGACAAAGACACGACAATGTATTCAAATGATTTTTCAGATGTTATTTAATATTAATGAAATAAAAGAAGATAGCCGATATGATTTTAGGGAGGGTATAGCTGAGATGAAACGTGAGACAGAAATGCTAATTAATAATTTCTTCCCAGAAGATTAATTTAAAATCAATATGGTACCTATTTTCTCTAGAATATTATTTTATTATGTAATTTTGATAATAAACATCACATTAATTAAAATTAATAATTGATTGTTTATTTAATTAAAGTTATTATTTAACAATGCCAACATGATTGGTATATAGAAAAAATATGAATCGCTCAATAAAGGAGTTACGACCTCCCTTATTGAGCTAAACAGATAACCTAGCCTAAAGGAGATGGTTAAATGTCTGCATGTGATCCTATTGATCTAAGCGTAATAAAACAAGAGGTTTTGATCGATTTTTTTGATTTTCATCTTAAAAATGAAGAAGTATGGGCCATATTAAACGAAAACTCTGTTTTTTTAGCTTCTAACCTGTTCAAGCTAACAGGTATTGAACAATTTTTATATAACATTTTTTACCCTTCTTTTTCTAATCTTCTTAAAAGTGATTTTGGGGATGTAACCTCAAAGGACATTGTGGTTTCTTTTCCTTCTTATTCGCTTAATCGTCAATTAAAAGAACCTCCTATTTATTTTATTCAAATTTCAAGATTCAATGATGATTTATTTTTTTTAAAAGCTATTAGTTTATTTACAAATAATTTAAGTCTTTATGATATTAATATAATTTGTAAGGATAAAGATATTGAAAAAATTCCTTTGGAAAGGTTTAAAAATGTTAATCCATCTGACGAGTTATTAGAGGATGAATGGAAAATAGCATGGTTGTTTATTTCTGGTATGTCATATAGACAAATAGCATCATTTCTAAATGTTTCTAGAACTACTGTTGAAAATAAAATGAAATCTGTATATGGAAAAATGGAATTGTTAGGTGAGGGAAACTTTAAATATGTTGCTGAAGTTTATTCATGGAAAAAATATATTCCTCGTGATTTATTAAAAGACTTCTTTATACATCTGTTCTAATGAAATTGGACGAACGCCCCATATTTGTAACAATCTGTAAATATGGGGCAGTTGTCTAATTCCATTATTTTTTTTATTAGATATAGTGTTTAAAATTTCACTTAGGAATTCACGTTAATGACAACTGAAAAATTTAAGGCGATAAGATTAACTATCCCTATTTCTTCTAGAATTCATGAATTGTTAGCTAATTCAGCTAAATCAGCTGGTCGCTCTAAACAAGACGAAGCATTATTAAGACTTGTCTATAGCCTATACAATGAACATGAAATTACAGGAAGTTACTGGGACATAGCTAAATAAATTATTTAAATTCTAATTTCATGATTTTATAAACTGTTAAATAAAAAGACAGCGGGAAGACTTTGCCATTAAAAAATGGATTTGTCGGGCTGGGGCGGTAGCGCATTCAATTCATCATGTTTTTATCACGCTTTATTTCTTTGTGTTTAATGAAGGAATAAAGCGAGCTAAAAGCTCAATTACTATCTAATACTCTTTAAGGGTTTATTTTGAAAATAATGAAACATCTATTAACAAGGAAATTGCTATGTCACAACTGACTATCGAAAATACGCCAGCCCGTAAGAAGGGATTATTTAAACGTGCTATTGATGCGATGAACTTTAAACTGGGTAAAACTTTATTCCGTTTAATCGGTTTGCCGATGATGGCATTTTTAGTCTCTAAAGGGGCAATGGCGGCGGATGACTTAATGGCCGCGGGGCGTGAAGATGCAGAAGCCAGCTTCGGGGAAGATTCAACACTGATTTATTACTTCATGTTAGCGGAAGTGGTGTTGGTCTTCTTAATGTATCTGCGTAATCACAACCCGGCGACATTCGTGTTAATCCCTGTGTTCTTTGTGATCACCGGTATTATCTTTGCCATTATCCGTGCCCGTGCACCAGGCGTGACACCATAAGATACGTCATTTGGTATTGAAGGAACAGCGTAATGGAAGAAGAGCGCGCTAAGCGATTCATCTTTCCTCAGACGCTGACGGAGCAAAGCCGTCCAATCGGCTTACCGCTCGATGAAACCTGTGCCATTGCTCTCCCATTATGCTGGGGAGTCATGGACAAGCAATATATTGCAGGGGTTGTCGTTGGCGCTTTGCTCTGGTTTGCACTGAGGTATTTCAAAAAAGGGAGGGGAACAGATTGGCTGATTAATGCGTGTTACTGGTATTTGCCTTCCTTCTGTTTTCAGGGAATGTACAAACGACTTCCCGACTCCGCGTTCAGGCTCTGGTTAAAATAACAGGAGGTCACGGTGAAACTGAGCGCAGCCAAATCTGCCCACAAATTCACATCACTCATTTTCATTATATTAGTTTGCTTATTAGGAGGAAGCATTACAGGGAATATTCTGGCGTGGTCGAATATTGCCACTTTAATTGATAGCCGTGAAATGACCTATATCCCGCAGTTCTTTGAAACCCCGTTTACCTTAAGTCGTTCGCATGCGGATGCCAACTACCTCGAACAAACCGCCCAGTCGCTGATTTTCTTGCGTTACAACGTATCACCAGAATCGGTTAAAGCTAATCACAAAGCCTTATTACGATTTTTTGATAATAGTCAGCGACCGCAGATGCAAGAGATTTTGGCTGAAGAAGCGAAACAAATCATTGAAAACAATGTCACCAGTGCCTTTTATTTGTCCGGAATGGATGTGTATCCCAATTCTGGCATTGTCGATATTCACGGTGATATCCAAACGTGGATTGGCAACCGTAAATCGCTACCTGAACGGGTGACATTACGATTAACTCTGAAGTACGCAAATGGGCTCACGACAATAGGGGGCTTTGAGGTACAAGTCGATGAAAAGAAGAAAAAGTAAGTTAAGTCAACTGGCGTTATTGGCCCTGAGTTTGGGCCTCTTTTCTGCCTTCAGTTTAGCGGAGCCCGCTGCAACTTTACCTGTACAAATTCCTGTCTCGCCTGATTCGCAAGTGCGTGTGCCCTTTAGTAACAGTGAACCGAATATGTTGGTGGTGCCAGGCGACCGGATTGTCGCGATTGACAGTGCGCAAGGCATGTTTATCAATGGCAATCAAAAAGGGGCAACAGGGCAGCTCAGTGGCGGGGTCGTGTTGATGACCACGCAAACTAAACCGTTTACCTTTTATGTCCGTACCGCAGGCGGTTTGACCGTGTCCGTGGTGGCGGTTCCGCAAAAACGGGATGGTCGCGTGTTGCAGTTGGTGTCGTCAGTCCCTGCGAAGCGGCCAGCCGCCAAGCAATGGGAGCGTTCTCTGCCTTATCCCCAAATGCTGATTGGACTGCATAAAGCATTACTCAACGGCGAAGTCCCGCAAGGTTTTGCTAAAGCACCTGTCACCGTTACGCCAACCTTGTCATTACCGTCGGGGTATCTGGTGTCTGCGGATGAAATGTGGAATGGCGGCGAAGTTCGGGTATACAAACTGGCGGTGCGTAATACCACGGCCAACGCTAAACCGATCACTGAGCGATTGTTTAATGCGCAGGGGGTAAGGGCAGTATTGATTTCGCCGTATAGCGAACAGGTGTTACCGGGTGCGACCGCAACCGTGTGGTTAACGGTGAGTAATGAGGTGACGCATGGCTAATTTAAATGTGAAAACGCGTCGTAAACAACTCGTGGTTTTTTTAATGGTGGCGTTAGGTGCCAGTGCCATTGGTGGGGTTGCATGGTGGTTCAGCAAACCCTCAAAACCTAAAACCAAACAAACGGTACAAAAGCCTGTCCCGAACATGACGGGGGTTGTCTCTTCCACCTTTGACCGTAAAGTCGGGCAAGCGGCTATGGCGGATTTGCAATCCACTGCATCACAAGTGGACAAGCAGATGAAAAGCGTAAACGCCCGAATCGAACGTTTAGAGCAGGAAAATAAAGCGTATCGCGACAAAATTGAGCAACAAGATAAAGACTTAACGACGTTGCAAGACCAGCTGAATGAGGTGAGTAATGGTTTGATCCATGGCGACAATACCTTACCTCAACCTCAAACGCTGCCTGTTGGCACGATACCGACACCCAATGGTCAAGCCAGTCAGCCGATTATCCCGCCGCCAACAGCATTTTATCAAAGCGGGCAATACCCCATCGGTCAGCCTCAAATCAATGTAAATCCAGCATTAAAGCAAGGCTTGCATTCGATGACTATCGAGTATGAAGAGGACAAGGTGGATAACAACTTACCTGCTTTACCCTATATCCCGTCAGGGAGTTTTGCCAAAGCGATGGTGATTGAAGGCGCGGATGCCAATGCGTCCGTGACGGGGAACAGTAATCCCTCGCCCATGCAGTTTCGATTAACAGGCAAGCTGATTATGCCAAATAACGAAGAGTATGATTTAAGTGGGTGTGCGGTGACGGCGGGGGTGTATGGCGATATTTCCAGTGAGCGCGGGCTTGTTCGTACTGACCGTCTGTCTTGTAAGCTGTTTGGCCATACGATTGATATGCCCTTTAAAGGTCATGTTTCCTTTATGGGGAAAAATGGGATTAAGGGAGAACCGGTCATTCGAAATGGTGAGCTAGTCGGTTATGCCTTTGGTGGCGGATTTATCGAAGCAGTCGGCTCAGGCTTTTCCAAAGTGGGGAGCGAAACCGTTGGTATCGGGGCCAGTAGTACGACCACGATGGCAGATGTGATACGAGGCGGAGTCGGTGGCGGTGTTCAACAATCCGGAAAAATGTTGTCTGAATACTTCATTAAACGTGCTGAGCAATATCATCCGGTGATCCCGATTGGTGCTGGAATTGAAATCACGGTCGTTTTCCAAGAAGGCTTCCAATTGGAATTTATTGAACAGATGCGCAAAAAGAAAAGCAAAGATGCTGTAGCTGAGCCTGTTCAGCAAACGCTCAATCAAGGCATTACGGTGACAAAACAAGCGCTACAAGAAATCTCACTCGGGGATGCGGTGCCATCCACAAATTACCCGCAATACCCAACACAACAATAACGTCTTTCACGCCTCCTTATCGCCAATACCAGGGCAACCCTAAGGAGCAGTTATGTTAACTCTACCCACAAAAAACAACACTAAAACGCGATTAAAAGCGGTCCTTCTTATGGGGCTCATCATTTCACCTGCGGTGATATTGGTATGTGCCGACATCAGCTGGGATGGATTGCTTTTTCTCGCTATCTATACCGGTTTGAGTGCTTGGGTGACTCAAATCTTAAATAACGACTCTCAACAAAAGTGAATGAACAGATGGATAAATGGTATTTATTGTATTGCAAAACAGGGCAAGATTTACGAGCGATTGAACATCTTGAACGCCAAGGTGTGAACAGTTTTTCCCCGCGTTATGAGGCGGAGAAAATGGTGCGAAATCGGAGACGCAAAGTGATGGAGCCCTTATTCCCCAATTATTTATTTGTGAAATTCGATTATGAAGTGATCCATTTTTCGACCATTAACTCAACGCGGGGTGTGAGCTACTTTGTGCGATTTGGCAAATTGCCTGTGGTGGTGCCCGATGAAATCATTGCGACTCTGATGGTGCCGAATTTTATGAAAGAGGTGAGTGAGCAGTTACCGCAAAAAGGGGATGAAGTGGTCATTTATGACGGTATCTTCCAAGGTGTGCGCGCGATTTACAGTGAACCTGACGGGGAGGCTCGTTCGGTGTTACTTCTCAAGATCCTTAACAAAGAAGTGCCTCGTGTTGTCGATAATCGTAATTTTGAAGCCATAAAATAACGGGATAAGGAAGCTAGTGATGTTAAGTACAATATTCATTGTCTTCGTGGTTGTCATTTTATGTTTAGGGTTAATCATTGTTGCGACAAGTAAAGCGAGTGAAGCGACATCTGTATTTGCGTTGATGATTTTACTTATCGCTGCAGTGATTTTCGGGGCTGCAATATTAAATGAAGAAGATAAGTCAGAGGTTGTGAGTAAAGGTGAATATTACTCAACACAATGTCAACTCATTGAAACTAATAACGATAATGGATTATTTCAGTCAAACACCAATAAGCTCAAGTGCGGTGATGTGATTGAAAATGTCACTGTGAGTGATTACAAAGAAGCCATTGAAGCCTACCAGAACAGCAATGTTCAAATGAATAAGCTAAATTAAAAGTTAATATGAAACGCAAATTAAAGATTAACTGGCTAGGGCGCTGCGTGGTATGTGGCAGTGAGAACAGTATTGTCGAAACCGAGTTTGGCTCAGAAGATTTCCTATTTGAAAAAGATAAAATTACCTGTGCAGGCTGTACTCATCAAGGCCTTGTAGTCGTTGAAAATGATGTTGCCTATGCAATTTGGAATACCCCTGAAATCAGGGAAATACCCGAACAATGCGAAGAGAAGGATTAAATTCATTTCAGCCTTCGGGTTCGTATTCAGTCATTCTATCCCATCCATTTAATTATGTACCTGTCACTTTGCTCAATTTGATGACTTTAATCAGTGAGATTACGGAGATATTTAATGTTTGATAAACACGAGACAAATCAATCGGTAGTCAATAATTCAGCCCATAACCCAAGGCATTTAGTGAAAGTTACCGATAGGAATGGCAAGGTCACAGTGCTTCAAATTGAACTTATTCATATGATTTCGACCTTTAATGGCGGTGCGTTTATAGATTTGATAACCGGAAGTTATATTAAATTAAACCTATCGGTAGAGGAATTATTTGACCAAATTCAGTCTCACTTGGAAAAAATTCCAACATTGGATAATTAAGCGAATGGAGTAACCTCCTAATGACACTTTTAACTCAAATTACTCAACCGCATTTTTCAACTAAAAATAGAATGACCGATATTGCGTTGATGATGAAAAGACAACATATCCTCAATAACTATCATATTTCATTCTCAAGCGAACTCGGTGAATGTGTTTGTCAGGCATTATATAAAAATTCCGTTCTAGGTGTTGCAAAAATTACCAGCCACACGGATATCGCACATATTCACAGTATTTCGATACATCCTTTTTTTCGGCAAGCAGGAATTGGACGAAAAATGATAGAACGTATCGTTAATGAGTTTTCGGGATCGTTCACCACAGCCATTGCAGGGCGTGCGACTGACAACGTGAGTGTGAGCTTTTTTAGGGCGTGTGGGTTTGATGTTCAAAACAGTGGCTCAATAAAGCGTCGGCTTTCTTACGATAAAGTTGAGCATGCAAAAATCTTTTTAAACAAACGGTTTTACGATGCGGTGAGAACGAAAATGTTCACCCTTGAAAATACAATAGCCACATTGCCCGATGAACAGAAAGCCCAATTGATGTCTGAAACGGTAAATTGGTGGCTCTATCAAAATAGTGATGTGGATATTCACATCATCAATATTGAGTCAGTCGATAATACGGCACCAGAATGGTTGTTGGCGAATAACAATAACCCATTCTTTGGGGTTCGAGTCTGGTATCGGGTTAATAACTTGACTTAAATGGAGGGGATCATGACCAGTCCTGAAGAACGACTGTTTCAATTTAAAGTGATGCGTTGTTTTGTGATAGTTAATTTGTGCATCGTAGTCATTAACCTCGTGGGATGCCTAGTTGATTATTTTACTTTGTCATTCAGGGATATTCCCTATATTTCTATATTGGTTTCCGTCAGTGCAATTATCGTCGTATTGATGATTGGTGACGATAGAAAAGCCAGCTTTATTTCAGGGAAAGTCGGATTTCCTTCACGCAAGAAAATGGTCCTATTTATCATCAAATGTCTTAGTGTTTATGTGTTTTTCTTTTCCGTAGGACTCGCCATTAAATTCAGTTAACTCACGTTTTTTATTCGATATTTCTTGTTGTTCTCTTCTTTTTACCCACTTCGTATTCAAAAAGGTTTAATTATGAAAAAGCTCCTCATTCTAGGCGTATTAACCCTGCTCGCTGGTTGTACTGCGGGCATGAAAGATTCCTTTGATTGCAATGCCACGGCGCAAGACAGCTGTATGACGATGGAAGAAGCCAACCAAAAAGCGGCACAGCAAAATGTGTCTTGGAACCATCCTGCTAATGGTGAGGGCACATCCCAAAAGCGAGCAGAGCTGCCGCGGTTAGCGCCGTTGGCAACACCTACCATACCTGTTGTAACAACTGCGTCTCCGGCTCAAACAGTTCGGACTGTGGTGCAGGATAATCGCGCCTCCTCACAGACAGTGAACGCGTTGGGGGCATTTGAAACGATATCTGCGCCCGTAAAAAAATCGGTTCCGGCTAATTCATTACCTCCCATTTCACAGCCAACCCAAACGTGGTCGGGTTGGGCTGATATTGGTATGGCGCCCCCAGTTCGACTTCCCGCGAGTACCGCGCGGTTATGGATAGCTCCGTGGATTGATGAAGAGCAAAACTTTTATCAACCGGCCGTCGTTTCCTTTGTCGTGAAAGAGGGCCAGTGGAAGGAGCAGTTACAATGACCCAAAAACGTGGCTTCTTGCAAAAATTGAAGCAACTCGGCAATCCCCATGCAAAAGATGCGGGTGAATCCCCGTTTATGGAGAGCCTATTCAAAGGACTCCTCTCTAACTGGAAACAACCTGATGGGGCACGCAAAGCCCATGAAGCACTGGAGGAGATGGACTATCCCTCCTTTAGCAGCGTCTTACCCTATCGCTATTATGACGCCGACTCAGGGCTTTTTATTAACAAAGAGACGGCTGGGTTTGTGTTGGAATGTGCTCCCTTGATTGGTGCGAACGATAAAATTGTCGATGCACTGGATTATTTCCTGCGCAACAAATTGCCGCGCAAAACCCCACTCACCTTTTTGTTGCTCGGCAGTAAATGCATCAGCGGCATGTTGGATTACGGCCTCAAGGACTTTAGCTGGGATGGGGAGTTGGCATCAAAATTCAATGCCATTACTCGTGCTTACTATGAAAATGGAGCGATGAATGGTTTAGCCAATAAACAAGGCTTGCCATTAACACTGCGGAACTATCGCCTGTTTGTCATCTATGCCGAACCCGTTAAACGGGCGGATGCGTTGACGCTGCAAAATTTGAATCAAACCTTGAGTGTGGTGCAGCAATCCCTCCTCGGCGCCAGTATCGGTTCGGAGCGATTGGATGATAAAGGCTTAATCAAGTTGGTGCGTGAAATGGTGAATTTTCGTCATCACAATATTGCCGAGCCGTCCGACGAAATCGAACCGTATGAAGAACTCAATGCGCAGTGTGTTGACCGTTCGTTCGTGATGGAGCTGAAACCCGAAGCCATGCATCAGAGCTTAATGGATGAAAAGGGGAAAAAATCACATACGCGGATACTTAACTACAGCCTAGCCAAAAACCCGCAGCGGTTTGCACTCTGGCAAGGGGGCGATAATCTCAGCAATTTACTTGACCCTGCGGCTTCCGTGTCATGCCCGTTTGCTATTACGTTGACGTTGGAAGTCGAAGATTTAGTCCGAACCCAAAATGAATCGATGACCAAATCAGCCACCTTTAACAAACGTGCAGAATCCAAGTTCTCCAGTTGGGTGCCAGGTGTGAAACAACAGGCGAAAGAGTGGACTGAGATCCGAGAACAGCTGAGTAAAGGGCAATCGGCGCTCGCACGATACAGTTATGGTATTACGTTATTTTGTGAAGATGATGACGATAAAGCCCTGAATGCTGAAATGGCCCTAATGAATACCTTTAATAGCAATGGGTTAACCCTATCACCCCCGAGTTTTATGCAATTGCGTAATTACATGGCGTTGTTTCCGTTTGTTATGCAAGAGGGCTTGTGGGGCGATATGAAACGTTCGAATGGCACACTACGGGCTAATGCTTTTAACGTGGCCAACTTGTTGCCTGTGGTTGCTGATAACCGCATTTGTCGCAGTGGGTTACCTATTCCCTCGTATCGTAACCAGTTGTCTTATCTCGATATCTTTGATGATGATTCGGGGCTTGGGAACGATAACTACAACATGGGGGTGTGTGGCACCTCGGGGGGCGGTAAGTCCTTCTTAGTGCAAGCCATTATTCGCCAAATTCTCGACAGTGGCGGTTGGGCCTATGTCTTGGATATGGGCGCATCCTACAAAGGATTGTGTGAAAGTGTTGGGGGCGTTTACGTGGATGCTCGTGACCTTAAATTCAACCCGTTTGCGGGGGTCGTCAATATTAAAGAGGCGGCGGAGAGCATTCGCGACTTGCTATTGGTGCTGGCCAATCCGTCAGGGGACATGGATGACACCTCTAAATCTATCTTGTTGAACGCGGTTCAAGATGTTTGGGAGGGGGCGGCACCGAGTAAACGTCAGGGTAATGCGGTGCTTATCGATGATATTTCAGAGTACTTAACGTGGCAATTAGAGCACGGTGTTTTTGAAGACGCTGACTCTGTGCGTAATAAGATGCACGAGATTGTTGTTTCATTACAAAAATACACGACTAAGGGGCTGTACGGGGAGTATTTCAATAGCCCTAATCCTGCCCTTAATGACAATGTGCGGTTTACCGTACTGGAAATGGGCGGTCTGCAAAATAAACCTGACTTGTTAGCCGCCGTCATGTTTTCCATGATGATCTTTATTGAACAGCGCATGTACTTATCTCCACGGGACATTAAAAAAGCCGCCATCATCGATGAAGGTTGGAAACTACTCGACAGTGAAAATAGCTTTGTCGGTAACTTTATTGAAGGAGGCTATCGTACCGCCCGTAAACATCGTGGTGCCTACATTACCATTTCTCAAGGGATTGAGGATTTCGATGGTGAGGATGCAAGTGTGGCTGCGAAAGCCGCATGGAGTAACTCGTCGTACAAAATTATCTTGCGTCAAAACTTGGAGTCGTTCCGTAAATATAACCAGAAAAACCCCGACCAGTTTAACGTGTTGGAACGTACCGTGGTGGAAGGCTTCCCCTCGGCAAAAGAGGCGCACTTTAGTGCCTTTATGTTACGGGTGGCAGGGCAAGTGTCTTATCACCGATTGTTGATTGATCCCATCAGTCGCACCTTGTTTTCCACCGATGGGAAAGACTACCAGTTCCGTGAAAATGCCGCGGCACAGGGACTTTCCCAGCAAGCCACGTTATTGGCGTTAGCCCAACAAAAATTCCCAAGAGAAATGGAGGCCTTATCCCAATGGCAGACCCAAACACGACATTAGTCGAAAAAGCAGAAAAAACGCCTGCACGGGGCGTGAGCCGTCGGCGCAAAGCCTGCTTGAAGGCCATGAGTTTTTTTATGGTGATTGCCGTGGTCCTGAGTTTCAGTATTTCGGTGTTCGTGGTGCGTTGGCTTGCTCCCGTTACCGTCACTTTCGACATGGCGGGCACGGTTAACCAATATCAGCAACAAATGGCCATGCAGTTTAACGCCGAAAATCCGCTGAGTGAGCAACAAATTGCCGATGCCACTCACCGTTTTCAAATGGCGCTCAGTGACAGTTTATCTGAGTACCAACATGAACATCAGGCTCTGATTTTAGTCACACCTGCGGTGGTGATGGGCGCAGAAGATATCACGGTCGATATTCAAGCCGCGATCGCCGACAAAATGGCGCAATAAAGGAGGGTAGATGAAGCGAATTCGACAGTCTACGTTAGCGGTATTGTTCTGTTTACCCTGCCTTGTTACTGCCAAAGATCTCGGTGTATGGGGCGATGTCTACCCCGTTCAAGAGCAAAGCATGTTGGACTTTATCCAGGGGCGGTTAAAACAAATGGAGGGTACAGGGGAAATTGCGCAGATGCAGCAAGATTTTAAAGATCGTGTGATTGAAAATACCCTGCGTCCACCGCCTGTGGATTGGCTCAGTACCGATACCGAAGCACATACGGTGTGGTACGACCCGACGTTTACGGTTCAAGGGGATTATGCTGACCACAATGGTGTGATGTTTGCCCGTCAAGGCGACAAAATAAATCCGCTGAGTCATGTGGCACTGGGGCAAACCCTGTACTTTCTGGATGCAGATGATCCGCGCCAAATCGCATGGATGAACGCACAGCAGCCTGCGACCTTGCGTTATAAAGTTATTTTAACCAACGGCAATATCAAAGAGGCGACGCAGGCACTGAATACGCGCGTGTTCTTTGACCAAGGGGGCAGTTTAAGTCGCCAACTCGGGCTTCAGTACATTCCGGCGGTGGTCACACAAGAGGGCGACAAACTCAAAATCGTGTCGGCGGCAATGCAGGAGGGGCGCTAATGAAAAAATGGCTTGTCAGTGCGTGTTTACTCGGCAGTGTTTTTCTGTCAGCCCCCACGAAAGCCGATGCGTTATGTGAGGGAAATTTTGTTAATCCGATCACCGATATTTGTTGGGATTGCCTGTTTCCCATGACGATTGGTAATGTGCCTGTTTTCCCTGGTGTGGCACCGGATACAGAAAACCCCTCGATGCCGATACAAATTTGCCCGATGGGGATTTTATACCGCATTGGTTTAGCGATTGGCTATTGGGAGCCCTTTGCCCTGACCGATGTGACCCGTTCACCGTATTGCATGGTGAATTTAGGTGGCTTTAACATCAATGTCGGTAAAATGGGCGCGGGAAAAGGCACGCAAAATGACCCTGCCACCCAAGGGGCGTTTTACCATGTCCATTGGTACAAATACCCACTGACCTATTGGCTCAATATCATTACCTCGGCAGGCTGTTTAGAGCGTGGGGATATGGATATCGCCTATTTGTCGGAGCTAGACCCACTGTGGAATGACAGTTCGTTGTCGTCGATTATTGCCCCTGAAGCCTTTGTCTTTGCCAATCCCATCGCGCAAGGGGCGTGCGCCGCCGATGCGATTGCCAGTATTGGCAGTAAGCCGTTAAATGCACTCTTTTGGTGTGCCGGTTCACAAGGCAGTATGTATCCGTTTACGGGATATACGGGCAATGAATTTAGTCCGCAGGCTTCCTCGGTTCTGCTGTCTGAGCGAATGGCGTTTAAGTTACATCGGCAAGGTTTGGTGATGAACAGCGTCGGGAAGAATCAGGAGGTGTGCTACACCTATCCGTCGCCCATTATCCCGAAAGACCGTTATCGCTATCAAATGGTGAATATGTACCCGGATACCGCACAATGTCATCCCTTTGGGCGCTCGGTGATGCGCTGGCAAACGGGGCATGCTTCACCCAACAGTCGTAAAAACTTCGGTTATCTCATCTGGCGTAAACGTAACTGCGTTTTCCTCTAACACGAGGTCCTTTTTCATGAAATCCGTTTTCTTTTTATTCGCAAGCGTGCTGCTTGCGCCGACGAGTCATGCCTTAACGGATGACCAACAGTTTTTAGAACAGCTGCGCGACCAAAGCGCGGCCTTGCTCGAACACTCCTTGCCGCCGGATGGCTTTAAGCCACCGGAAATCTCGGCCAAGGATAAAGCCTGGATTGATAGCTTATTAGCCAAACAGCAGCAAGCGCAGCAACAAGTTGCCGATGCGGCTAAAGCTCAAGCAGTTCAGGAAACTCCGTTTATCTATTTTGTGTCGTTTTCTATTCCTGAAGCGGGACTCAAACAGATGGTGCCTGAAGCCACGCAGCTTGGTATCCCCACCTTGATTAATGGCTTGATTGACAATGACTTTCGCAAAACGGCCAGTGCCGTGTTTGAACTGACCAAAGACAGTGGTGAAGGCGGCGTACAAATCGACCCGAAAACCTTTGCACAATACGGCATTACGCAAGTGCCCGCACTGGTGGTGCGCTGTGAGCACGATTTTGATGTGATATACGGCAATATTCGTTTGATATCTGCCATTGAACGGATTGCCAGCAGTGGCGATTGCCATCAGGTTGCCCGAGATTGGCTGGTATCGAGGGCACAATAATGAAACGGTTATTGATTGCATTATGTGGCGTGGGGGCTCTGTCACTGGGGTTTGCTGCCAATGATTATAAAGCCGGGTCGGAATTTGCGAATAGCCTGAAAAACACGGGCACAGATACGATAAAAAACACCAACCCCGCCAATATCATTCCGAACTATACCGCTAATCCGTCAGAAAGTGGCTATTACGGTGGAGTGACGTCAGGCGCAGCCTCGGGGCTGGAAAATGCGGGCATGAAAGCGATGAATGACACGGAGGCGGGGCAAACCACGATGGAGGTCATGAAAAATCGCCCACCGGATAAGTTAGATTTGGACGCGCCGTTCTTAAAAGCCGGCATTGATATGCGGGAAAAGGCGGAGTCAGAAAGCGGGAAAATTACGGTGCCGTGTCAGGATGTGATGCTGGATAAAACTGAAATCACGTCACATCAATGTGAGCGAACGCCCGCAGCCAGTTTAGCCTGTACTCGCACAGCCAAAATTACGTGGGAGGAGGTTGACGGGTGGGAAAATCAAACGATTGTTGTGCCGCCCTCTGATTTTGCTTACCACTGGCATGGTGACCGATGGTCGTTTTCGTTCAAATCTCCCGTCACAGGCACCATTCAAAGTGCAACCTTAACACTGAACTCGGGGTTTTTATTTAATCAGCATGTCATTTTTATGAATACGACATTTCAAATGTTAAATGCAAGTCGTTACACATTAAATGCACGAAATATGGCGTTGAAAGAGGGGGAAATTATTGCCTCCAATCGGATTTGTGTCGGTAACAATGGCGAGTTGTGTCGAGTGGGTATTCAAGAATTGGTTTATCAAGCCTTTGCGTCAACAAAAACGGCGACCTTAACCTTAAATATGATGGTGACAGTTAAAGTTAAAACGCCATCGCCCAAAATTGAATGGGTTGAACATTGTCCGTTTGATAAATCCGAAGAAGTGAAGGTGGAAACCCAATGTACGGAAAAAGGGGGCACCAAAACGGTCACTGTGGGTGGTAAAAAATACGATGTTTACAGTGAATGTTGGCAGTACACCGATTATTACGCCAAGCAGTCGGCGGATAGTGGCAGTTGTGGTGACTACATGAAAAATCCCGCGTGTACCATTGTGAAAACCACCTGTATTGAATCCGTTGGCAGTACGTGTTTGCGTGAGCAAGCGGTGTTTTCCTGTGAAAAAGGGCTGACGGGGGGGGGGAAAATGTGCGGTGTTGAGCTGATTTGTGCCAGCGGTGAGTGTGACCAAATCAAGAATGACAAGGCGAACAGTTTCCAAAAAGCGGTATCGGCTTTAGCCGCAGTGGCCGCCGCAGGGGAAGATGTGGCAGAGCTCAATGACGTGAACGTCAGGGCCTTTACGGGTCAGCGTTATACCTGTCGTAAAGCTGCCGCGGGGTTTAATAACTGCTGCAAAAGTGGTGGTTGGGGGAGTGATGTGGGGCTGGCGCACTGTGACAGTGAAGAAAAAGCTCTCGGTAAAGCCAAAAGTCGCAATCTGACCATTTATGTCGGTTCCTATTGCTCGAATAAAGTCCTCGGGGTGTGTCTTCAGAAGAAAGAAGCCTACTGCGTGTTTGACAGTAAGCTCGCCAAAATCGTGCAAGAGCAAGGGCGTGGGGGGCAGTTACGGATTGGGTTTGGTAGCGCCAAAAGCAGTGATTGTCGCGGTATCACCGTCGATGAATTGCAGGCCATTAACTTTGACCGACTGAATTTTGCGGATTTCTATTCCGATTTGGAGTCGGGCACGGATATCCCCGCTGACCAAGAACTGATTGACCGCGTGAAAAATCAAATCGCCAATGGCCTGCAAGGGCAAGGGGGACAAGGATGACAAGACGGATTTTTATGTTATTCATCAGTTTGGTGATACCTGTCGCGGGATTGGCCAACAATGCGGAAAGGGTCGAAACACGAACGTATGTAGATGAACCCATCGTCGGTTGGCACTGGTATAACGAGCCGCAACCGGAAGACGAAGAGGAGCCGCCTGAGCCAGAACAAATCCCGCTGTCGACGTTATCACCGACCTTACAAAAAAAGGTGATGCAAAAGTTAACGGCAGAAGCGTTAGACACGGCGATTATGCAGCCAACCCCTGAGAATGCCGCGAAATTCGTGGCACTTCAGCGGTATTGGCTCAATCAATCTGGAAAGTTTGAACGCTCTGTGCAAAAAGCTCTGCTGCTACACCCTGCACTTGATTACAACTTGGAGCATTCCTTTTATAACAGCACGGTGCCTCAGCAGCTATCCACATTACGCAATAAAGAAAAACAGGCTATTTCGCAGTTAGCATCACAGTACGGATTGTTTTTCTTCTATCGGGGCGGTGAGCCGTTGGATAACCAGTTAGCCAGTGTGGTGGCGCAGTTTGCTGAACAACACGGGGTTGTGCTTATCCCGATATCGGTGGATGGTCAGCGTAGCCAGCAATTGCCGAACACCAAGCCAGACAACGGGCAAGTGGCAAAAATGCAAATCACCCATTTTCCTGCCCTGTTCTTGGTTGATCCGAAAAACGAATCTTACCAGCCGTTGGCCTACGGGTTTATGACCCAAGATGCGCTAGAACGTCGCTTTTTAGATATTGCGACCGATTTTACCCCGAACTATTGAGAATAGAATGATGGAAAGAACCTTAAAAGCTCGATTAATTGAGAATGCGTTATTGTATGTTGGCATTGCGCTCATGATAGCGGCCGTGGTGTTTTGGTGCTTGATTGAAATGTTACTGAAAGTGCGTAAAGCCAGTATCACTGACGATTTACTGTTAACCCTTCAATGGGTACAAGATATGGGTACGGTCTTTATCTTTGCCGTCGGTGTCGCAGTGGGTGTGGCCGGATTTTTGTATGCGGCTGTTCGTGCCTGGCAAGCCTTTCAGGGCGGAGGAAATAAGGAGAAGCACCCATGAGAGCGTTACTTTTTTCCTTTTTGCTGTTTAGTTTCAGTGTAGCTCAGGCTAGTGTGATGGATGAAATTGCCGCGCTTGAGTCCCATAAAATGGAAGCAAACGCCCAATCCAATATGAGTACTGAAACATCCAAGCCTGAAACCGTTATTCCCGCTAAGCCGCCAGTGAAACCGTATTCGTTACCCAATGGCAACGTGGTGAATTTGAATGATTATACGTTGGTTCTCTTTATGCAGTCGAGTTGTCCGTATTGTCATCAATTTGACCCACAACTTGCGTTGTTATCTGCACAAACGGGGTTAAGTGTATTCCCGTATACCCTCGATGGGAAAGGGGATATGGCTTTTCCGAATGCCATTCCCGCTCCGCCTGAGGTCGTGCAGTCTTTTTTTGGAACAGGGTTACAAGTCATCACGCCCACGGTTTTTTTGGTGGACGTGAATACGCTACGAACTTATCCGCTGCTACAAGGGCTAACGGACATGCAGGACGTGATGAACCGAATCAACAGTAACTTAATGTTGGCGACACAATAAAGGAGAGTTGGTGACTGAAAATGCGTAAAGCGCAAAAAGATGTGTAATAAGTGCTTTTTTTAGTGTTAGGTCTGTGGGGATAGGTACTTTAACTCCTGGCCTATCTTTAACTTTTTAAAATAGAGGTCGTATGATGAGTGATAATCAAGTCGATACCGAAAATCATGATGAATTAAGTTGTGAGCAAAATGCAAAATTTCAAAAAAGAATTCGTGAATTAAGAAAATACCAATCCTGTGAAGCGAAACGCCAAGACCAGAGCACCTCTGAGTTTCTTGGGTTTGTTATCGCCGGTTTGGTTCTTTGGTTTGTGATGCGTCAGGTTTTTGAGATGGCGTGTTGGCCAGAGAGTAAACTCGACGCTGACCCTAACTATTTAGGAACAAAAGGACTGTGGAATGTGGCTATGTATGTTGTGCCCTTTTGTTTTTGGGGTATTGCGATAAAACACCTTGTGATAGGGGTATTTTCTTGGATCGAATATTACTTTGCGCAGTTTAAAATCACTCGGTTAAAAAAGAAGTTAGTCAAATGAAAAAGCCAGATTATCACATAATCGACCCACTGATTGAGCCGTTAGTGAAAGCGTTCATCACCGAGTTTGGTTCTCATTCTTCAATGAAATAACGCTATTTTGCTCGTTATCTCCCTTTAATCTCACGTTTAAATTTAATGCCGACACGCAGCAACGTTGCGGGTGATGGCACTCAATAAGGTTTACCCACAATGAATGATTTAATTAACCCTATTCCTTGCTGGAATAAGGCGATAAACCCTGCCTTATTTTCGTGTTGGCCTATTTATCTTCAATCCGGAGGCCCTAATGCGTAAAGGACTCATTGCTGTCATGTGTTCGGCGTTATTCAGTCACACGGTGGCTGTTGCCAATGTGAACAGTGATATGAACAATTTCTTCAATAAATTGGGATTTGAAGGGAATGCCACCGATGCTAGGGCGTGGCAAGGACAAGCCGCAGGTTATGCCACAGGCGGGAATCTGTTTATCCGAAATCAAGTCAAACAGCTGCAAATTGCGTCATTCACGCCGCCATCACTTAATGCAGGATGCGGGGGAATTGATGCCTATTTAGGTTCATTCTCTCATATTAACGGTGAGCAGCTTCAGCAGTTTGTGAAACAGTTAATGCAAAATTCCACCGGTTATTTCTTCGATTTAGCATTGCAGACTACCGTTCCGGAATTAAAGTCGGCTAAAGATTTTTTACAGCAATTAGCTTCTGATGTGAATAGTATGAATATTTCTTCCTGCCAAGCGGCACAAGGTATTGTGGGCGGCTTATGGCCAACCAATACTGTTCAATCACAAAAAATTTGCCAAGATATTGCAGGGCAAACCAATATGTTTTCGGACTGGGCGGCATCGCGTCAGGGGTGTACTGTTGGCGGGCAAATGAATAACGCCTTTAATCGTGCTCCAGATAATATGAAAGATCAGGTTATCCAAAATAAAAATTTGATGTGGGAAGTACTCAATAGCAACAAGATGTTGGATGGGGATAATGAGCTCAAAGAGCTGATTATGAATCTTACTGGCACCTTAATTTTTGGAAAAGATAATCAGGTCACGACAACAATACCCAAGGTTAATCGGCAAGAGCTTATTAAGGCGTTAATGTATGGCGGAACGATTAATATTGAAGGATGTGTCTCGGTCAATGGTTGCTTAGAGCTTAAAAAGAAAACGGTAACAGTCACAAAAGCAAATGGCTTAAATTCATTGGTATCGAAAACCATTAGTCAAATACAAAGCAAGTTAAAAGACGACACAGCCTTAACGCCTGCGGAAAAAGGGTTTATTCAAAGTACGTCAATTCCAATTTTGCGATATTTGGTCGACCCGATGCAACTCAATCTAAATGTGTCAATATTACCTGCGCTGTCAGATTACATCGCGTATGACATTTTACTTCAGTATCTTTTAGAGCTGATTGACCAAGCCAAAATAGCAATGGCTAATCGAAACTTTCCTGAAGAACCGATGAAATTGTTACGAGAAAACGTTTCAGAGGCGAGCCGACAATTAGAAGACTTACAACGTCAAGTTGATGTGAAAGCCAATGTGTTGATGGAAATGGAACGGCAAATGAGTTACTTGCGTCAGCAGACATCCAGTCAATTACAAGAGCGTTACCAGCGTAACTATCATTTCAATATGTTTACCCCAGAACAAAAAACACAGCAGGGAGGTTAATCCATTATGGCTTCTATCGATACCGTGTATGTCTTAGGCGGTGGTGAATACATGATGCAGGTCTTCAATGGCGTCGCGGCGATTGTGGGCTCTTCATCATGGGAATCCATGTTCCGTATTGCTTTGCTTATTTCTGCTGCCTCTTTCTTTGTGGTGTATCTACGAGGGCATGACCCGAAGGAGGTCATCAAGTTTGCCGCTTACATTATTTTGGTTTCCAGTGTACTCCTTGGCCCTAAGCGTTCTGTGCAGATAATCGACCGAACCGACCCCACAGGGGTTTATCTTGTCGATAATGTTCCGCTCGGGTTAGCTGCCCCTGCGCATATGATAAGTTCCATTGGTACAAGTTTAACGGAATTGTATGAGTCAATTTTCCATATGCCAGACTCATTAAGTTACAGTAAAACGGGCATGTTATTTGGGGCAAATTTAGTCGGAAATGTCAGTGATGTCATGTCAGTGAATGGTGATATAGCTGAATTGATGAGTTTATACACCAAAAACTGTGTCATCGGCGACATCCTAATTAACCATAAGTACTCATTCCAAGAATTGATGAACAGTCGAGACCCTTACACTGTAATTTTTCGAAATCCAAGTCCGCTTCGGGGTGTAATGGTGCCAGAGGGTAATAACGAAGCTTCACCTGCGGGCTTTTGGACGTGCCAAGATTTAGCTAAAAATGTACTGATGAACGCGATTAATACGGATACTGGTTCAACAGGGCAAACATGGCGATATACTGTTAGGCGCATTTTTGGTGGACGTCCAAATTCGGATGTGCTTTTTGCTTCGATGCTTGGAGATAGCTACAATTATTACTACTCAGGCAGTGAAACCGCCAGTCAATTAATGCGTAGCTCTGTTGTCAGGAATGCCCTTAAACAAGGGATTGCAGGGTACAGCGCACAAAGTGGCGATACTGCCAGTTTAGTAAATTTAGCCTCCACATCATCGTATAATAAAATGCGGCTTTCATGGGCCACATCGACTAGAGTGGCGACTAGTTTTACGCCGTTGTTATATACCATTTTGTTTTCGTTAATTGTGGCGTTGTTCCCCATTTTTATACTGCTGATGACGGTTCATGCGCTGACGACACGTATGTTATTTAACTACATCATGTCAATTATTTATCTGCAATCCTGGGCACCGATGTTCGCCATACTCAATCATGCAACGAGCTTTTATTTGCGCGGGCAAACCAATGGATTGGACTTTAACCTAGCGAATCAGGCGCATATTCAGCAAATCCACAGTGATATCGGATTAATTGCGGGTTGGTTAACGTTGTCTATTCCGTTTATTGCCATGGCGATTGTGAAAGGGTTAGGTCCTGCTGTCGCACAGGCTGGAAATTATCTCGGTACGGCCATTAACAGTTCGGCATCAGCAAGTTCATCGCAAGCCGCAGATGGAACGTGGGCGTTTAATAATATGCAAACGGATAATGTGGCGGGCAATAAGTGGGATACCAACTCGAGTTTCCGTGATGGTCAAATGACACGACAACTCGCCAGCGGTGCCATGAATACGGTGACCAGTGGCGGTCAAGAAATTATGGATACCAGTGGTGCCATGTCACGCTTACCAATATCCATTAAAGGCAGTGAGGCGATGGTGAGTTCGTTGCAGCAAAGTGCTAAACATGCACAGGCAACGGCTGCGCAAGCCATGAGTGCTTTCCAAAGTTCGGTCAATGTGGCAACCAATCAATTAGCTCAATTTAGTAAAAACTTTGGTAACAGTGCAACTGTATCCGCTATGACAGATTCTGGGATAAGTAGCAATCAGAGTGAAGGTTACAGAAAAATCAAGAATGCAGTGGACTCTCAGCGAAAAGCGGATAACAGTACAACGGAAGAGGCACTATCGAAATTATTCAGTAATAGCGTAGATTTCTCTAAAACAGCAGGAGCAAAAGCTGAAGGGGGATTCTCTTTACCAGTATTTGGAGGTGTGCAGGGATACCTTGATAGTAATGCCAGAAATACGGATAGCACACAAAATAGTACCCAAGAAAGAGGTGCTAGAAATCAAGATGCAGGAAGTGAAGAAAGTGCTCAACGGACACGGGAATTTAATGAAGGGCTTGAGCTACTCAATAGCAGTAAAATATCAGATGGTACAAATCGTCACGATAATGAGGCTAGCTCGGAAATCAGTCAGCTCAGTGCAACGCTGAATACAGCTAAAAATCAATATGAGCAGTATTCTCGCAGTACGACCGAAAGCCAAGAGTACAGTGATATGGCCAGCTATGTGACGAATAATAGTGCGCAGATTGACAGTAACTTAGACCAAGAGTTTGCTAATTATGTACGACAAGCCGTGCCAAGTCGCGCTGATGCGATATTAAGTAATACGAGTGATTTAGCAATAGCAAGAGAACGTGAAGCGTTGGCAAAAGATTTTATTAATGACCGATTACTTCCAAATGTTAAAAATGATTACGCACAAAATCGGGCGAGTATCGTTGCCATGGATAAAACGGCATCAGCAGGAAATATCCCTTCAGGAGAGAGTTTAATGGCTGAATATGATGGTCATGTACAGGATGTTAATACGCTCAGTCAGAATGCTGGAATAAAACATGACGCTGCTCAAAAAGTCACCGAAAAAGAAAAGGAATATCAAGATAAAATTGGTACAGTAAAAGGAAAAATAAATGAAGGCACGGTGGGAATTCAACGACGTCATGATGAACTCAAATTAAATCACCAAGAAAAAATACAAGAGCATGAAGTGAAAATGGAAAAAGAAAGAGAAAAGCACATGGATGCAGGATTAATTACGGATACTCGAAGGGTTGAAAAAACACCAGACTCTAATGGACTTATGAGTAAAGAAAAGTATTATAAAAAGAATAGTGATTAAAAGGGAACATTTATGAATAAATACAAAAAAATAATTTTCATTAAAAATATAGGATTGCTGCTATTGTGCTTATATTTAGCATTCAATGCTGAATACAAAGTTATTAATTTTGAAAGATATGCGTTTATTTTTAATTCATTCTTTTTTGGCGTGGCTATTTTTTGGAGTTATGTGTCATTTAAAATAGTTCCAACTTCAAAAATGAAGGAAAAGGCATATGTTCAAGTTTTTTTAAGTATTATTATATTTATAGCTCCAGTAATTGACTTGTTAATGGATAGGTTATTCACAAAGTTAAATACACTTCTTTTTGTTCTTGCACAAGTTGATTGTGTATATTTTATAGGTGCGATATTAATTAATTTCAAATCTAATTTAGACTCACAAAAAGTGAAAGAGCTTATGAGTGAAATCTTTAGTAATCAAAAATCTAATTAAACCCTAACGCACTTCGTTTGTTAACGGTCTATTCCCCTAAATAATAAATTTTTCAGGGGAATAGACCCTCTCGTTTCTAGAGGTTTCTAATGGCGGATGAAATTGATGTCTCTCAAGCTGAGAGCGAGTTTTTGCTGTCTTTAAGGTTGAGTCAACGTGCTAAATATCAAGGTCAAAGTGCAAAAGTTTGTATCGAGTGCGGTGAGAGTATTCCGCTGGCACGCCGACTTGCATTACCTGGTGTGCAGCATTGTGTTAATTGTATCAAGCACCAAGAGTGTTCTCGCCTAAGATAATCACGTTTTTAAATTATCCCTTCCTACTTTTATATCGACTATTAAATTGAGGTTATTATGAATAAATCAACACTGAATAAAGTGGGTATTACCTTGTCTTTATTATTTTTGAGTCAATTTTCCTATTCTCATGAAATAAATAAACTCAATAAAGAGATGCTAAATTATCATACGCAACGGGATGTCATTATCAGTTGCAGCCAATACGTTGTTGGCTATCAGTATCCTAATCAATCAAATCAAGAAAATGTGAATCAATATTTGAATTACCTTCATGTGCTCTCACCTGATTTAGAGTTCATTCTTAATGAACTCGAGAAGATGAGTTCAAAAAAGATAATAGCTGACATTCCTGTATATATTAAAACGAACAATTTGAGTCGAGAGCAAGGTATCACATTTTGTGCGCTTAAATCTAAACAGTCAGTCAATGATATATTAATGCAATAAAATCGAATTATTTATCTCTTATAATTTATTCGCTATTCGTTATTTCGAAGGAGTGATCTTATCATGAGTTCAACCAAGCATATTACGCAGGGTGGACAAGTCTTTAGCTATATGCTCGGCATGTTCATGCAGGTAAATAAGCGGATTTCGTTTTGGCTCGTTAATTTTTATTTAATTCTATTACCCTTAATTTTTTATTTAAAAGTCCCTCTACAAGAAATTAAAAATGGCGGTCTGTATTGGTGGCTTTATTTCACGTCGGCGGGCGAGAAAGCCTTATATCGAGTTCCGCCACTTTATGATGTGCATTTTGATGGCCAACTCTTTCGATTTACGTCGGCCAATATTTTAAAAGATCCCTACATGATGTATGCAGGCGATATCTTTCTGCAAGAACTCTGGCTCTCTTTTGTGTGGGCCTCCGTGTTTGTCGGCATTCTCGCCTTTGTTATTTACCGTTTTTTGCACCGTTTAGGTCAGCGTCAAGCCAAAGACGATGTGATTGGAGGACGGACATTAACTGAAGATATTAAGCTTGTCCGTAATATGCTTCATGCTCGCAGGGAAGCCTCCCCGATTACCTTTGATGGGCTCCCGTTAAAACTCAACAGTGAAGTGCAAAACATGTTGATGCACGGTACACCAGGGTCAGGAAAATCCAATGCGATGAATAAGCTGCTTATTCAATTACGGCAGCGGGGCGATATGGTGATTGTGTTCGATAAGGGCTGTTCTTTGGTCAAAAAGCACTATAACGAAAACATCGATAAATTACTCAATCCATTAGATGAACGTTGTGAAAATTGGGATTTGTGGCGAGAGTGTCTCACAACACCCGATTTTGACAGCATGGCGAATACGCTTATTCCCCAAAGTACGTCAGAAGACCCGTTTTGGACAGGCTCGGCGCGCACTATCTTTACCGCCGTGTCGGCTAAACTCGGCTCTGATGATAAACGCAGTTATAACAAGTTATTGCGGACTTTATTGGCCATTGACCTCAAAACGTTACGCGCGTATGTGGCGGGGACGGAAGCTAGCAACTTGATGGAAGAGAAAGTTGAAAAAACCGCGATTTCAATCCGTGGTGTTCTGACTAACTACGTCAAAGCATTACGCTACCTGCAAGGGATTGAGCGCAACGGTAAAGAGCCATTTGCGATCCGTGAATGGATGAAAACCGTCAATGAGAAAAAGGCGCGTCACGGCTGGTTGTGGATCACCAGTAATGCCCGTCAACATGAATCCTTAAAACCGTTAATTTCCATGTGGTTAGCACAGGCCGCCAACTGTTTGCTGGAGATGGGGGAAAATCCGGAGCGTCGTGTGTGGTTTATATACGATGAATTAGCCTCACTGCATAAACTCCCTGAATTACCGCAAGTATTGTCTGAAGCCCGTAAGTTTGGCGGATGTTTCACGCTTGGTTTTCAAAATAAACCGCAGCTGGACTATACCTACGGCCGAGATTATGCCGATGCGATGATGGATTTACTCAATACCCGTTTTTTCTTTCGTTCACCGGATGAAAATGTGGCGAAGTGGGTACGTGACCAGCTCGGGCAAGAACGGATCAAACGGTTCAGTGAGCAATACAGTTACGGTAAAGAGACGGTACGCGATGGGGTTTCGTTTAATAAACAGCAAGAAGACAGTGACTTAGTTAACTACTCCGATGTGCAATCGCTACCCGATTTGACGTGTTATATCACATTACCAGGCCAATATCCTGTTGTTAAACATGCAATGCGCTACGAAAAAATCAAACCCGTTGCGGCCGAATTCACGGCTCGTGCGATTAATGACAGCTTAGACCAAGAGATTGAAGCTGAAATTAACGAGCGATTAAAAATGGGCGCTATCCCTGACGGTGTCAATCAGGTCATTGATAGCTTGATAAGCGGTCATCCGATTGAATTGCCTGTTGAGACCACACCTAATAATACCGTTACAGACGTTGCTCAACCTCAACCTATCGTTCAACCAACACCGAATTCAACGACGCCCAAAAACAGTCAGATAGCAACGGGAACCGCATCATCCGAAAACCTAACGGAAAGCCAAGGGGGGCGAGAAGTGGTTGTTGATAATTTGCGCGTCAACACCGATACGGGGGAAGTGTTGGGGGCGACCACAGGGCACGAAGAAAACCCACAAGACCTGTATGACAGCTATACCCGGATGCGGCAGGAAGAAAAGGAAATTTTGGGTGATCCTCATGCAAATCATTCGAGTTCTTCACAAGAGTTTGAACATGATGATCCTAATTGGGAGAAATGGTGATGCTGACGGTTGCACCGATTGCCAATAATGCGGCAAATTATTATACCCATGAAGACAATTATTATTTCCTCGGCAACCTTGAAGCCCGCTGGATGGGCGAAGGTGCTAAATCCCTGGGATTAGAAGGCGAAGTCACTAAAGACCAATTAGGTGAGATCCTTGAGGGGCGCTTACCCAATGGCCAAAGTCTAGAGCGCATGGAAAATGGTAAAAACGTCCACCGTGAAGGGCAAGATTTAACCTTTTCAGCCCCGAAAAGTGTGTCCGTGCTCGGTATTGTGCTGGGTGATAAGCGGATGATTGACGCACATAATTATGCGGTCGAGGTCGCCCTGAAAGAGGTCGAGAGCCTGGCCTCAACGCGTTTAATGGTTGACGGCAAAACCTCATTAGAAATGACCAAAAATCTGGTTGTCGCGGCATTTAACCATGATACGTCTCGGGAGCATGACCCACAACTGCACACGCACGCACTGGTGATGAACATGACCGAGCATAATGGCGAGTGGCGCACGTTATCCAGTGATACACAACAAAAAAGCGGCTTCAGCGAGGCCGTTTATGCATTGCAAGTATCACTTGGCCAAATCTACCGCCATGCTTTACGTGAGCGAGTGGAAAGCTTTGGCATGCAAACCCATGAAACGGGAAAAAATGGGTTATGGGAAATCGTGGGTGTGCCCGTTGTGCCTTTTTCTCAGCGCCATTACCAAATCATGGATGCGGTGGGGCATGAAGCTTCACTCAAATCCCGTGATGTGGCCGCCCTCGATACTCGTCAGGCGAAAACAACCCCTGAAAAAAGTGAGTTGTTAACCGACTGGTTTGACCGTTTGGAGAAAAATGGTTTTGGCTCTGAAGAACGTAAAGCATTTTATGCCGAAGCGGAGCAGCGCCTTGCCAAAGGCGAGTTGGGGGATACCTCTCGAGAGATACAGGCCGATATCACCCGCGCTGTCACCGATGCGATAGCGTTACTCAGTGATAAGCAGCTTAGTATGACCTACAGCCAAGTATTGGCTAAAACGCTTGGGGGATTGGAAGCTCGTGCGGGCATGATAGCACAGGTACGTGAAGCGATTGATGTGGCGATTGAACAGCGTCAACTTATCCCACTGGATGAGAAAAAAGGGCTGTTTACCTCCTCGATTCATTTAATGGACGAGCTGAAGCTGCAACAAATTGCTACTGACATGAAGCAACATAATCGCACCGTCAGTTTTCAGGCGCGGACAGAAACCTTCAGCCCCGTAATGGAGAAAGTCGCGGACACCTTACCCAATATTGCGATTGTGGCCAGTCAAGGACTGGGTAAAGCACAGCGGGATGGGGTATTAGACGGTGTCACGATGGCGCAGTCACAAGGACGTGACGTGGCGGTGATGACCCTCGATGCGACCAGCGGTAAAGCCTTTACCAATGATAATCGCTTTGCCACTGTACCGAAAATGACGCTGGGTGACGGTCAACCGCTTAAACCCAACAGTACCTTGGTGGTTGCCAATGCCGAAAAACTGTCCTTGAAATCGGCCTTATCCCTACTGGAAAGTGCGCAATCTGCCAATGTGCAGGTGCTCATGATGGACAGTGGTGGACGTAAAGGCACGGGAAACGTGTTGGCCACCTTACAAGATGCGGGAGTGCCGCGTTTTCAAGGCGAGGCTTCATCTGTCTTGACGGTGAAAACCGCGCATATACCCGATAAAAATCATCGTTATGCGGCACTGGCGGCGGACTATGCACAGCTGCACAGCGACATGAAACCCGTGGTTGCGCAGGTCAGTGGCGTTCGGGAGCAAAAAATCGTGACCGATACCATTCGCCAAACGCTCACCGAGCGCGGAATGCTCAGTGAAAAAACGGTGACAGTGACACAGCTCAAACCCGTGTGGCTCGACAGCCATTCGCGCAAGCAAATCGACAGTTACCGTGAAGGCATGGTGATGGAGCGTTGGAACGCGGATAAAAAAGAAGTTGAACGCTACACCATTGATCGTGTGACGCCGGAAACTAGGTCGGTCACCTTGCTTGATAGTCAAGGGCAAAAACAGGTGATGAAACCGCAGCAATTTGATGGCCAGTGGAGTGCCTATCAGCATCAAACGATGGAAATTGCCCAAGGTGAACAGTTAACCATACTGGCGAAGCAAAATAAGCTCTCTGCACGTGACAGGGTCACGGTATCGGGATTTATGCCAAACGCCATTATGGTTAATTTCAACGGAAAAACGCACCGTATTGATGTGCGGGACGGTGTCAAAGCCGATTATGGTTATGTTACCGCACCAGGGCAACAGGCTAACGATACGGGTACGGTGTTATTGGTCGCGTCTGCGCGGGATACGCAGCCGACCTTACTGAATACCGCTGCACGCAGTGGTGAACATATTACCGTGTATACGCCACTGGATAAGATGGAAACTGAGCGTCGTTTATCGCGTTCGCCAGTCTATCAGCAAGCGCGACAGTTAGCGGGGGTTGAGGGGACGGATGCGAAAGCGATTGAGCAAGCGGCCGATAAAGCCACGGAAGCGTTATTGTCTAAGCCCGAAAAAGCCTTGCAACAAGGCATGGCGTTAGCACAAGAGAGTCAGGTTTTTTTCTCGCGCATCGATGCAATTGCCAAAGCGTTACCATTACACAACTTGCTCGACAGTCAATCGCTGGGGAAAGCCTTTGACCGCTTAGTCGCCCAAAAAGCCATCATTCCCGTGACCAGTGGCAAAGGTGCCGCTCAACAACATTACGTGACGGCGAGTACCTGGGAGATGGAAAAGCAAATCCTGACCACCATTTTAGCCGGTAAAGGGACGCAAACCCCACTGATGGAGTCTGTTCCCGATGCCGTATTGGCGGGATTAACGGAGGGGCAAAAGGCAGCGACCACATTGATTTTAACCACGCGTGACCAATTTGTTGGTATACAAGGCTATGCCGGGGTGGGGAAAACGACCCAGCTGAAAGCCGTTCTTAAGGCTCTGGACACACTCCCTGCGGCGCAGCGACCGGAAGTGATAGGCCTTGCACCTACGCACAGAGCCGTAGGGGAAATGGCGGCAGTGGGGGTGAAATCACAAACTTTGCATGCCTTTTTGATGGATGCCAACCAACGCCAACAGCAAGGGGAGGTACTGGATTTTAAAAACACCCTGTTTTTAGTGGATGAAGGCTCGATGGTCGGTAACAAAATCATGACTGAGGTGTTAGACGTGATTGGGCGCGGTGGCGGGCGAGCGCCCATTTCAGGGGATAGGGCGCAGTTATTGTCGGTGGACAGTGGTGACCCATTAGCCCTCGCACAAGACCGTTCAGCGCTGACGACTGCGGTTGTGAACGAAATCGTGCGGCAAAGACCCGAGCTTCGTCCTGCCATTGAAGCCATCATCGCGGGTCAAGTTCAAACGGCTATGGATACAATGAATCGCGTGACGCCCGATGTGGTGCCTCGTCGTGCGGGGGCGGAATTACCCGAACAGTCGGTGATAAATTCAGGCGACAAGGTCATCACACATATTCTCGATGACTATCGCGGGCGAACGGCTGAAGCGCAAAAAGAAACACTGATTGTGGTGCAAACCAACCGTGATAAAGATGAACTTAATCGCGGTATTCATCAAATCTTAGTTGAGCAAGGGCAATTACAAGGGGGGAAAGACGTCCCGATATTGGTGCGTGAGAGTACGCGCACAGAGGCCTTGTTATCAACTGCAGGGCTCGCAAAGCATGCCGGTAAAGTGGCGCTTATCCAAGAGCAGTACTATCGGATTGAAGTGACCCGTGAGGGAGTCAGTGACGGGGTGGTGACGCTGGTTGATGAACACGGCAAAGGGCATTTACTTTCGGCCTTTGAAAGTAGCTTGCTGGATATTGGTATTTACCGCCAAGAAACCCGTCATATCGCCGCAGGGGAAAAAATTAACTTTACGCGCACAGACAAAGAGCGGGGGCGCGTGATGAACAGCGATTGGACTGTCAGTGAGGTCAGCGAACACGGGCAAATCACCCTGACTAAGGGCGATGAATCTCGTGTACTTAACCCGAATAGCGAATTGACAGACCAACATCTGGATTACGGCTATGCGGGCACGGCATACAAAGCGCAAGGGGCAAGCAGTTTGTATGTGATTGTCCTCGGCGGTGTCGAATCAGGGCGGCGTATGCTCGCCACCTTGCGTGATGCGTATGTCAGTCTTTCGCGTACTAAGGCACATGTCCAAACTTACAGTGATGACTTGGATAAATGGACAAAAGCCATTGAGAACCCCGGCAACCGGAAGACCGCCCACGATGTGTTGTTAGCTGAACAAGACCGCGCGGCTAAAGTGGGTAATCAATTGTTTGACCATGCGAAACCCCTTAATGATACGGCGATTGGTCGCGCATTAAGCCGCCAAATGGGGTTGGGGGAGTCACACGAAGGAAAATTTGTTTACCCGTCCACCAAGCACCCCGAACCGCATGTCGCGTGGCCTGCTTTTAATGAACACGGCAAAGCCCAAGGTACGGTATTACAAGCCATTGAACTCGACGGGGATAAATTGCAGGGGCTTCGCGCTGAAGGGCGTTTACTGGGGAGCGAGCAGGCACAATTTATTGTTGTGAAACCCAGTCAAAACGGGCAAACCGTGATTGTGAACAGTCTAGAATCCGCCTTTGAGACGATGGCACAGCAACCTGAACAGGGTGTGGTGGTGCAACTCAATCCTGATGAACGTTTACACACGGCCATGATTGAGAAAATCACGCAAGGGGAAGTGGATAACGCCTATTCCAACCCAAATACTGCGCAAACCGATAAAGCGGACAGTGACCCGAAAAACCTGCAAACCCCCGAGGAGCAGGCGATTGATAAAGCCTTAAAAGAGGCTGAAGCTGCCCTACGTCAGCAAGCAAACAGCGAGCCTAAAGTGCCAGAACTGAGTGAGGACGAACTGCGGCATGTGATGGCGCAAGAGCGTGATAGCTTGCTGAAAGGGGAACATGACTTAATGGAGGCGAAAGAGCGCGTCATTGAAAAGGCCGTTCAGCTTGAGCGTGAACATCAGCAACAACAACGAGACGTTTTGCGTCAACAAGAGCGTGAAATGGTGATGGAAAAATCCCGTGACCGTGAATTTGGTGATTAACACCCTGTTATTTATGTTTTAACCCGCATTGTCGGCGATTTCCGCCAGTTTCGTTTAGTTTTCTCTCGCGTCGAACCTCAAGTTTTATTACAAATTTTGTGAATAAATCGCGTCTTTATCGTGAAGACGTTGCTTGAATGCGCATAGAGTGCTAAATTAGCCGACAATTGATGTGAATTTTGTGGTCGCCACGCCGAAAGGTGGCAAGTGATGGGATGTAACACACAAACATGTGCTGTGAACCCAAATAGAAAACCCCTGACATCTTCTCAATTCTTGGCGGGATCGAAAGATTATCAGGGGCATTCAGAGCAATTCCGCTAGGGGTAATGTTGAACTCCTAGCGGGGAGTATAGAATTATGCGCAAAAAAATTCAACTCCTTCCGTACAACATAAGTGCGGAGAGACATGTCTAATGGGAACTCAATTCCTGCAATTCCTTGTTCCGTCGGTAAAATTCATCGGCATTATGCGCCAAAATTTTTAGGGCAATTACCGAAATTAGTGCCTGTGCGTCGCTTTGCGGCGGCGTTAAAGCGTCACGATTGGAACCGAAACCCCCATATTTACCAACTGCGCTACAGCCGAAAACAGCGGATATCCGTGCGTTCAGAGCGTCGCGAAACGTTTGATGCGTTAGCGATGGCGATGATTGCCTATGCGGATTACAACCCTGAAAGTGACGCGTTGTTTGAAGTGATGTGCTCAGTGGAAAAACTGGCGGAGTTGTGCGGTCAACTGTATCGCTATGACAGTGGGCGTAAAAGTTACGACCCGATATTGCATGCCTTGCGTGATTGGGAACAAGCCAACCTGATTGTGATTGACCGTGATTTTGATATTGAGGCCAAACAATACAAAGCGATGCGCATTTGGATACGTCCTGAATTTTTCCATGGACTCGGATTTTCCGCGTTAGAGCTGCGGGAAGTGGTCGCCAGCTTTAGCCGTTGGATGGAAAAAAAGGGATTAAAAGAGAGCTACCAAAAACGCTACGCCCAACATGTCTTGCGACTTGCGCGCGCGAATGTGGCGTCACTGGACACTAAGCACAAACTTCGCAACCTACTCAACAAGCTCAAAACCCTCGTGGTTGGGAAAGATGAAGCGCTCAAACAAGAGAAGAAGCATTTAGCTAAAGCCCTGAAGGAAAAGAAAGCGTTAGCCAAAAGTTTGGAAGCACCAGAAAGCGCCGAGCATGCCGCCTGGCGTCGTTTTGAATCGTGGAAGGTGACGCAGCCCATAGCAGCAGTCATGGCCTTTGAGCGTAAAATGAAGACCCTGTACCCGAGTGTTCAAGGGCAGGCTATTTACCTGCATTACTTGGAACATTTGCCAGACTCCTAATTCATCCCCCTAAATTTACCGCCTTGACTGGCGGTGGTTTCGTTCGCCCTAAATCTGGATAGCGTGTTTTTTGAACAGTAAAATCGTTATCTCAATCTCTCCATTCATCTCGATGATGACTGTGGGAACATTTTCGCTAAATATTTACCCCATTAACTTCGAATGCGTTTATTCTCTGCAATTAACTTCGAATAAGTTTGGTATTTTATGGTTAAATTCGTTTTTAGGTTCTGAACTAAACGTCCTTTTTAATAAAAGGAGTTGCGGCTCTGCTTTTTCAAGCCGCACACTCTAAAGAGATAAACCCAATAAAGCCTTCGCTTACAAGCCATAAATGGCTGTCGCTCAGATTACGGTGTCAATATCGTACCATTGCCCCCGTAAAGCTGGCCTCTGGCCACCTTAACGCGCAGCTACAGCCGTTCATCGAGGCTACGCCTCTTGCCCGTCTCACTGCGTTTTTCAAAGGGACAAATAACCTAAATAATGGTGTTAATATCATTTGGCTCTACCAGGACAGGGGGGAGATTGGGGTATTAAACAGCACGTAACCGCTCACGCGGGTCTCGACGGCCCTAACCACTATTCGTTCTTTGTGACTATTTTTGCCGTCTACAGCCCTACGGGCGGGTGATTTCGGTGAAATTTCATGATAATCTGCGATTAATGCATTGATGATAAACACGATTTTGGTGTGAGGTTGGAATGGAACGCAAAACACTGACGTTAAAACGTCCGGCGATAGAAAAAGACTCGGAAAGTACTGAACCGGTTATTCAACGTCGCCGTAAACAGGTGGTGGTTAATACACAGCGTAAACCCCATAAACCCGCCAAAACAGCGCCAACTCAATCAACTAAAAAAGTAACCCCTGCGAAAAAACAGAAAGCGGTTGTCATCCCGTTAGAAAAGAAAGTCATTCCGCCAACGCCACCAAAACAACATCTGCCGTTAGAGGAGGCGATTGCCAATATTTCAGCCCATTGGCCACAACTCTTTCCCAATGGGCAACTTCGACCCATGGCGGTTGGCACGCGTGAAGCCTTATTTGCGGACAAAAAAGTCCGTGAACTGCCTATTTCAACTAAAAAACTGAAACGCAGCCTGGCGGCCATTAGTCACAGTGTCAAATACCGCACCACGATTATGCCGGATGCAGTACGCTATGATAAAGACGGTCAACCGAACGGGACTGTCACGGAATCGGATGTGGCCGATACGTTAAAACGCATTCAAAAACTGGTTAAACAACAATCACGACCCGCATGACAAAAACAATCACTTCCCCTGTTACTGTTGAAGAAAAAAATCATTGGTTAGGTAAATTAGCGTTTGCTGCCTTAATTGCGCTCAAACTGGCGCAGTGGGATGGAAAAGCCGCCCGAAACGCCCAGTCTGAAAATCTTTTTCTGCTTCGCTGGCTACAAACGGCCCTGAAACAAAAACGATTTCACCGCTGTGTCGTTCATGACTTTGAATGGCTAATCCGCCTGGGCCAACAACGATTAATGACCTCAAAATTAAAATCACGGTTAGAATATCTGTGGCGTTCGTGTTGTTGTGATATGGCCAGCCAAAGTGATTTGTTTCGCTTAACCTACGCGACCGAGCTGCTTAAAGATTTGGGCTGGGACAGTGTGGTACTCAGTGAAGACCGCTGGCAAAAACTGATAATGAAAAAGCCGATAGTCACTGCAATTCCTACCTTCTATGTGACTGCCTCTGCTTTAACTACGGGGTTCAGTGATGACGGAAAACAGATAGACTCAGTGGCGTTTTGGGTACTGGGTGATAAAGCACAATTTAGTGACGTCATCAAACAACACCATCTTCAGGGCGAATTTGATAACGTTTTACCGCGCTATCGTTTATTGCCGTTGTAGTTGGCGTCACTCGTTTTCCTGTTTTTATCGATAAGGGGAAAGGCAGATGGCCAGAAAAAAATCCAAAATACGTACGTTAAGGCAGTATTTGATTGAGTTTAAAGACCAGCCACATCGTTGCTCGTGTTGTCAGGTTAAGCTAAATCGGGTGTCGTTAATGCTTGATGGTGTTGCGATTAATAAAGAGGATATCAGTCACTTGTCACAACAGCTGAATGTCGAGGAGTGGCATACCCTGCAAACGACGCGATTGAAGGTGCTGTGCCGCTTTTGCCGTGAATTGCATACGCCACCCTTATCTGTCTTTTTTGATTTGGTGGGTTTTCAGCACTATTTATTAGTCGATTTATCCATGAAGCCGAGTTCAGTACGAGAATATGTCCTACGATTACGTCGTATTGATACGTTGTTGGTGACGCTCAATATTGACATGCCTCGATTGAATGTGACTCAGATTAAAGGTATTTTGGCTGAACACTATTCAAAGCAATCATTAAACAATGCAGGACCGGCATTAAATCAATACGCGGACTATGTCACGGAATGCTTAGTGAATGTTATGGCGGCCGGGAAGGCATGCTTTAATGTGAGGAGTTAATGGTGTTTATCATTTTAATGACGACGCAAGTCATTGTGTTTTGCTTGATGTTATTTGTGTATCTGCGTTCGCGTCTTCATGGTGGGTCAGATAAATATTTAAATACATTGATTTTTTGTTTTATTTTATTAACGGTAACTCTCATTATCACGCAATCGCCAGCTCCCCGTTTATGGAATGAAATGTAAAGCTAATCCTTGAATGGTTTGTCACTTAGACATGAATCAGTGTCAATTTTGTTAAATCCCCTGACCGTTTGGTGAATAAGGTTAACATTTACCATGATTTGATTGACATGGTGACTTAGACTAAAACGCATTTAATTTTTTATTTATCGTCCATTAGCTAACTAATTCATTGAAATTGTGTCATTAAATGCATTGAGTCTGTGGACGAAAATGCAAATTAGACTTCACACGAACATTGAAATCCGAAAAACAGACAGAAAATTAATTCTGCGTTATGATGCACATTCTTTCGTGAGGAGTGAGTAACCGAATAATGAAACCTAAGCACACGCCGACGGCACATGATGCGGCTTTTAAAGGGTTTATGACGCAGATTGACAGCGCAAAGGACTTTTTTGACATTCACCTGCCTGATCACATCAAAGCGTTGTGTGATTTCAGCACATTGGCACTGACAAATTCCTCGTTTATCGATAAACAGCTGCGGTCTCGATTATCCGATGTGCTCTATTCGGTGCAAACCACCGAAGGTGAAGGGTATATCTATCTTCTCGTCGAGCACCAGTCCACGCCCGATAAACTCATGGCCTGGAGACTCATGCACTATGCTTTCTTAGCCATGAACCAACATCTTCAGCAAGGGCATAAAACGTTACCGTTAGTCGTGCCGGTACTGTTTTATCACGGTGGCCGTTCACCCTACCCCTATTCTCAATTGTGGACCGATTGTTTCCCGTTACCGGATATGGCTAATGAATTATATACCCAGCCGTTCCCGTTGGTTGATGTAACGGTGATTGATGATGATGAGTTGGTCAATCATCGCAAAGTGGCCGTGATGGAGCTGGCGATGAAGCACAAATATTTGCGGGATGAATTTGACCGTGTTATCCCGCTATTGGCACAAGCCATCAATCAACACTATAATAGTGATAACGACATCGTCACTATCCTCAATTATCTGTTCATTGCACTGGACTCCCCCAACTTTGAACATATTGTCGAGCAATTGAGTGAACAGGCAGAAAGGCACAAGGAGGCAATCATGAATATTGCACAACGCTTACAAGATAAAGGCGAGAAAATCGGCTGGGAAAAAGGCCTAGAGAAAGGCATAGAGAAAGGCATTGAGCAAGGTATTGAGAAAGGCATGCGAGAGGCTAAAATTACAATGGCTCGTAGCTTGCTCAAGAACGGTGTTAGCCTTGATCTTATCATTGAAAGTACCGGTTTAAGCCGCGAAGAGCTCATTTCCCTTCAGTAGTATCACCCTATTCCTTTGTCATTTTTGTGCTTAACGCAAACGTCGCTAGCTCAATGAGTTTAGCGATGTTTTGCGCTTTTTCATAACGTTTATAGGTTCGCACACTGACGCCCAGTTCTTCAGCCGCGCGTTCCTGATCCCAATTCATTCCTCGTCGCCACAATTTCAATTCAAATCCAGTCTTGTATGTTATTTTCAATGTTAAAAGTGTCATTATGTCACTTTTGGGGTTTGAGGGCCAATGATGCAAAAAACCACGCTAACAGCGTTAGTTCATGGTTAGGAAAATGGATGAATGGTTTAACGGATCTATAACGATATGTTTCGGTATTAGAGTCTGCTAAAGGATCTATCTCGTATTTAACCTAACCATGATAACGTGTAATTGCGCTATTTTTAGCCAAAAATGGAAATAATAGGCACACTGACCCTAGGCCGCGGTTTGTAACCATCGTTTTTTGGCCATTTTATCCCGCCTTTCAGACAGTAAAGTGGCTGCGTGTATGCCTTTTTCCGCACTCATAAATCGCAGTCGGTTTCCACATAAAATACATTGGTACGGATCTGTGTTTAAAAACCCTTTCATCAGTGCGGCAAAGCCTGGTTTTTCGGGTACGCTAGGGGACATGATGTCCAACGCATCATACACTTTAGGTAATAAACTGCCGCGTTTGCGATTGGCTAAAAAACCGTAATAGCGGATCATCTTAAAATGTCGGGCAGGGATATGATTGACATAACGTCGTATCATTTCTTCTTGGGATAAGGTTTGTCGTCGGTATTGTTGGCTATGGTGGTCATAATAATGATGCACTACTGTGCCCCCGCTGTAATGTTTCAGTTGGGAAGCCGAGATAGGCGGACGTTTTAGGTATCGGCCCAGATATTTTACATTGTGCCAAGCCCCTCGTGTCTTTTTGGCAAAATGGAGTTTCCAATAACGCTGAAACTGGGCATTGAGGTAACGACACCAGGTCGGATAATCCCGAATATGCCCGAAGCCCTGTAATGTGTTGGGTTGTAGCTGAAAATAGCTATCTCGAAGAAGCCGAATGACCGCGCTGCGCCAGACTTTTTCGACGTCTTTCTTTTTGAAAAAAATGGGTTTCCAGGTGTCATATTTTGTGAGTCCGCCTCGTGTCACCGATAAATGAATGTGTGGATGTTGATTGAGTTGGCGACCATAAGTATGTAGCGCACAAAAAATACCAATTTCGAGGCCAAGGCGCTTGGCGTGTTTGAGCATGGCACGAGTGGCGCAGCGAAAAAGTTGATTAAGTAAGGCCCAGTTGTTGTTAAAGAAAGGCCAAAGCAGGTGAGGCATAGTGAGAGTGATGTGTTGCCACTCGCAATCTGGCAAAATATGCCGTTGTTGGGCAATCCATTGTTCGGTGCCTTTGAGGCCACAGGCACTGCAGGCTTTGGATTTACAGGTTTGGCAAAAGAAACGAGAATGGGTGCATTCAGGAGAAGAACAGCAATAACGGCGAACGCCCATCGCACAGGTGCTGCAGGCGAGCATCTTTTCGACAGAGATGAGTTGCCATTCATCGACGGTGTTGTTATCAATGAAGCGGTTCCATCCGTCATCGTATTGAAAGAGCAGTTTAGTGGGTCTGGGAATATACATAGAGCAGAGTATAAAAGACGAACAGGGAGTTGCCTAGGAATAGAGCGGCTCTGCCGCGATGCTCACGCCAACGGCGTGCTTATGTTCTGGTCGAAGCTGCTGACGCGGACATAGCCGATGCGTTGACCTTGCAAGATGCCTCCAAAGGCAAAAGTGTCAGGATGAAATCTATTACCTTTGACGGAATATGTCAATCAATAGGAAATTTAACTCTATTCTGACATCGTTTGTCGTTTTCAGAAGACGGCTGCACTGAACGTCAGAAGCCGACTGCACTATAGCAGCGGAGGGGTTGGATCCATCAGGCAACGACGGGCTGCTGCCGGCCATCAGCGGACGCAGGGAGGACTTTCCGCAACCGGCCGTTCGATGCGGCACCGATGGCCTTCGCGCAGGGGTAGTGAATCCGCCAGGATTGACTTGCGCTGCCCTACCTCTCACTAGTGAGGGGCGGCAGCGCATCAAGCGGTGAGCGCACTCCGGCACCGCCAACTTTCAGCACATGCGTGTAAATCATCGTCGTAGAGACGTCGGAATGGCCGAGCAGATCCTGCACGGTTCGAATGTCGTAACCGCTGCGGAGCAAGGCCGTCGCGAACGAGTGGCGGAGGGTGTGCGGTGTGGCGGGCTTCGTGATGCCTGCTTGTTCTACGGCACGTTTGAAGGCGCGCTGAAAGGTCTGGTCATACATGTGATGGCGACGCACGACACCGCTCCGTGGATCGGTCGAATGCGTGTGCTGCGCAAAAACCCAGAACCACGGCCAGGAATGCCCGGCGCGCGGATACTTCCGCTCAAGGGCGTCGGGAAGCGCAACGCCGCTGCGGCCCTCGGCCTGGTCCTTCAGCCACCATGCCCGTGCACGCGACAGCTGCTCGCGCAGGCTGGGTGCCAAGCTCTCGGGTAACATCAAGGCCCGATCCTTGGAGCCCTTGCCCTCCCGCACGATGATCGTGCCGTGATCGAAATCCAGATCCTTGACCCGCAGTTGCAAACCCTCACTGATCCGCATGCCCGTTCCATACAGAAGCTGGGCGAACAAACGATGCTCGCCTTCCAGAAAACCGAGGATGCGAACCACTTCATCCGGGGTCAGCACCACCGGCAAGCGCCGCGACGGCCGAGGTCTTCCGATCTCCTGAAGCCAGGGCAGATCCGTGCACAGCACCTTGCCGTAGAAGAACAGCAAGGCCGCCAATGCCTGACGATGCGTGGAGACCGAAACCTTGCGCTCGTTCGCCAGCCAGGACAGAAATGCCTCGACTTCGCTGCTGCCCAAGGTTGCCGGGTGACGCACACCGTGGAAACGGATGAAGGCACGAACCCAGTGGACATAAGCCTGTTCGGTTCGTAAACTGTAATGCAAGTAGCGTATGCGCTCACGCAACTGGTCCAGAACCTTGACCGAACGCAGCGGTGGTAACGGCGCAGTGGCGGTTTTCATGGCTTGTTATGACTGTTTTTTTGTACAGTCTATGCCTCGGGCATCCAAGCAGCAAGCGCGTTACGCCGTGGGTCGATGTTTGATGTTATGGAGCAGCAACGATGTTACGCAGCAGGGCAGTCGCCCTAAAACAAAGTTAGCGGTAATTTAACCAGATAGGAGTACAGACATATGAAAATCGTAAAAAGGATATTATTAGTATTGTTAAGTTTATTTTTTACAATTGTGTATTCAAATGCTCAAACTGACAACTTAACTTTGAAAATTGAGAATGTTTTAAAGGCAAAAAATGCCAGAATAGGAGTAGCAATATTCAACAGCAATGAGAAGGATACTTTGAAGATTAATAACGACTTCCATTTCCCGATGCAAAGCGTTATGAAATTTCCGATTGCTTTAGCCGTTTTGTCTGAGATAGATAAAGGGAATCTTTCTTTTGAACAAAAAATAGAGATTACCCCTCAAGACCTTTTGCCTAAAACGTGGAGTCCGATTAAAGAGGAATTCCCTAATGGAACAACTTTGACGATTGAACAAATACTAAATTATACAGTATCAGAGAGCGACAATATTGGTTGTGATATTTTGCTAAAATTAATCGGAGGAACTGATTCTGTTCAAAAATTCTTGAATGCTAATCATTTCACTGATATTTCAATCAAAGCAAACGAAGAACAAATGCACAAGGATTGGAATACCCAATATCAAAATTGGGCAACCCCAACAGCGATGAACAAACTGTTAATAGATACTTATAATAATAAGAACCAATTACTTTCTAAAAAAAGTTATGATTTTATTTGGAAAATTATGAGAGAAACAACAACAGGAAGTAACCGATTAAAAGGACAATTACCAAAGAATACAATTGTTGCTCATAAAACAGGGACTTCCGGAATAAATAATGGAATTGCAGCAGCCACTAATGATGTTGGGGTAATTACTTTACCGAATGGACAATTAATTTTTATAAGCGTATTTGTTGCAGAGTCCAAAGAAACTTCGGAAATTAATGAAAAGATTATTTCAGACATTGCAAAAATAACGTGGAATTACTATTTGAATAAATAAAAAACTACCGCTAACACTGGCTCATAGGCAATGGCGGGTTGAAGTGCAATTTGCAAAGTCGGTAGCCCGCCCGAGCGTTTTCTCGGTTTGACAGGAAAGGCTCACGCAAACCGCCACTGCCCATAGCCCAAACCGTTAGGCCGCATGGACACAACGCAGGTCACATTGATACACAAAATTCTAGCTGCGGCAGATGAGCGAAATCTGCCGCTCTGGATCGGTGGGGGCTGGGCGATCGATGCACGGCTAGGGCGTGTAACACGCAAGCACGATGATATTGATCTGACGTTTCCCGGCGAGAGGCGCGGCGAGCTCGAGGCAATAGTTGAAATGCTCGGCGGGCGCGTCATGGAGGAGTTGGACTATGGATTCTTAGCGGAGATCGGGGATGAGTTACTTGACTGCGAACCTGCTTGGTGGGCAGACGAAGCGTATGAAATCGCGGAGGCTCCGCAGGGCTCGTGCCCAGAGGCGGCTGAGGGCGTCATCGCCGGGCGGCCAGTCCGTTGTAACAGCTGGGAGGCGATCATCTGGGATTACTTTTACTATGCCGATGAAGTACCACCAGTGGACTGGCCTACAAAGCACATAGAGTCCTACAGGCTCGCATGCACCTCACTCGGGGCGGAAAAGGTTGAGGTCTTGCGTGCCGCTTTCAGGTCGCGATATGCGGCCTAACAATTCGTCCAAGCCGACGCCGCTTCGCGGCGCGGCTTAACTCAGGTGTTATGCAGCCAAATCCCAACAATTAAGGGTCTTAAAATGGTAAAAGATTGGATTCCCATCTCTCATGATAATTACAAGCAGGTGCAAGGACCGTTCTATCATGGAACCAAAGCCAATTTGGCGATTGGTGACTTGCTAACCACAGGGTTCATCTCTCATTTCGAGGACGGTCGTATTCTTAAGCACATCTACTTTTCAGCCTTGATGGAGCCAGCAGTTTGGGGAGCTGAACTTGCTATGTCACTGTCTGGCCTCGAGGGTCGCGGCTACATATACATAGTTGAGCCAACAGGACCGTTCGAAGACGATCCGAATCTTACGAACAAAAAATTTCCCGGTAATCCAACACAGTCCTATAGAACCTGCGAACCCTTGAGAATTGTTGGCGTTGTTGAAGACTGGGAGGGGCATCCTGTTGAATTAATAAGGGGAATGTTGGATTCGTTAGAGGACTTAAAGCGCCGTGGTTTACACGTCATTGAAGACTAGTCCTTTGCATAACAAAGCCATCAAACCGGACGCCAGAGATTCCGCGCCTGTTGCGCATGGCTTCGCCATTTTATGCGCAATAGGCGCGCCACCCTGTCGCCGTTTATGGCGGCGTTGGGCGCACAATAAGGCTCCTCGCAGAGTTGCTTGAAAGTTGTTACGATTCAAATTCAATCATGAGATAGTCAGCAGATGAGCACTTCCAAGAACGCAGACAAGTAAGCCGCAGCAACCTTCATTTTTCGGTTGTTGCGGCGTTCTCATGAATCCTTTTGCTCTACGGGAGCGCCGCCAAATCCTTTGTTCAAGGAGATGGTTTCGTGCGCTCAAAAAACTTTAGTTGGCGGTACTCCCTTGCCGCCACGGTGTTGTTGTTATCACCGTTCGATTTATTGGCATCACTCGGCATGGACATGTACTTGCCAGCAGTGCCGTTTATGCCAAACGCGCTTGGTACGACAGCGAGCACAATTCAGCTTACGCTGACAACGTACTTGGTCATGATTGGTGCCGGTCAGCTCTTGTTTGGACCGCTATCGGACCGACTGGGGCGCCGCCCCGTTCTACTGGGAGGTGGCCTCGCCTACGTTGTGGCGTCAATGGGCCTCGCTCTTACGTCATCGGCTGAAGTCTTTCTGGGGCTTCGGATTCTTCAGGCTTGTGGTGCCTCGGCGTGCCTTGTTTCCACATTTGCAACAGTACGTGACATTTACGCAGGTCGCGAGGAAAGTAATGTCATTTACGGCATACTCGGATCCATGCTGGCCATGGTCCCGGCGGTAGGCCCATTGCTCGGAGCGCTCGTCGACATGTGGCTTGGGTGGCGGGCTATCTTTGCGTTTCTAGGTTTGGGCATGATCGCTGCATCTGCAGCAGCGTGGCGATTCTGGCCTGAAACCCGGGTGCAACGAGTTGCGGGCTTGCAATGGTCGCAGCTGCTACTCCCCGTTAAGTGCCTGAACTTCTGGTTGTACACGTTGTGTTACGCCGCTGGAATGGGTAGCTTCTTCGTCTTTTTCTCCATTGCGCCCGGACTAATGATGGGCAGGCAAGGTGTGTCTCAGCTTGGCTTCAGCCTGCTGTTCGCCACAGTGGCAATTGCCATGGTGTTTACGGCTCGTTTTATGGGGCGTGTGATACCCAAGTGGGGCAGCCCAAGTGTCTTGCGAATGGGAATGGGATGCCTGATAGCTGGAGCAGTATTGCTTGCCATCACCGAAATATGGGCTTCGCAGTCCGTGTTAGGCTTTATTGCTCCAATGTGGCTAGTGGGTATTGGTGTCGCCACAGCGGTATCTGTGTCGCCCAATGGCGCTCTTCGAGGATTCGACCATGTTGCTGGAACGGTCACGGCAGTCTACTTCTGCTTGGGCGGTGTACTGCTAGGAAGCATCGGAACGTTGATCATTTCGCTGTTGCCGCGCAACACGGCTTGGCCGGTTGTCGTGTACTGTTTGACCCTTGCAACAGTCGTGCTCGGTCTGTCTTGTGTTTCCCGAGTGAAGGGCTCTCGCGGCCAGGGGGAGCATGATGTGGTCGCGCTACAAAGTGCGGAAAGTACATCAAATCCCAATCGTTGAGAGAATGTGGCAAGCTATCGCCCAACAAATCGCTGCAGCCGACCCAAAACCGCTACGCGGTTTCGGTCGGCTGAGCTCAGGCGTTAGGCCTCGCCGAAGCGAAAGATCGCTACTTGAAGTGTTGACGCCTTTGTTTTAAAGTTTCGCGTCTATCTTTCTGATTTTGTTAAAAAATCAGACTTTGATTAATCATGTTAGACGTCAGAGGTATTTTGACTTAAACGCCTCTGAGGTCGAATTAACGTTAGCCACCAAGAAGGTGCCATGAAAACATTTGCCGCATATGTAATTATCGCGTGTCTTTCGAGTACGGCATTAGCTGGTTCAATTACAGAAAATACGTCTTGGAACAAAGAGTTCTCTGCCGAAGCCGTCAATGGTGTCTTCGTGCTTTGTAAAAGTAGCAGTAAATCCTGCGCTACCAATGACTTAGCTCGTGCATCAAAGGAATATCTTCCAGCATCAACATTTAAGATCCCCAACGCAATTATCGGCCTAGAAACTGGTGTCATAAAGAATGAGCATCAGGTTTTCAAATGGGACGGAAAGCCAAGAGCCATGAAGCAATGGGAAAGAGACTTGACCTTAAGAGGGGCAATACAAGTTTCAGCTGTTCCCGTATTTCAACAAATCGCCAGAGAAGTTGGCGAAGTAAGAATGCAGAAATACCTTAAAAAATTTTCCTATGGCAACCAGAATATCAGTGGTGGCATTGACAAATTCTGGTTGGAAGGCCAGCTTAGAATTTCCGCAGTTAATCAAGTGGAGTTTCTAGAGTCTCTATATTTAAATAAATTGTCAGCATCTAAAGAAAACCAGCTAATAGTAAAAGAGGCTTTGGTAACGGAGGCGGCACCTGAATATCTAGTGCATTCAAAAACTGGTTTTTCTGGTGTGGGAACTGAGTCAAATCCTGGTGTCGCATGGTGGGTTGGGTGGGTTGAGAAGGAGACAGAGGTTTACTTTTTCGCCTTTAACATGGATATAGACAACGAAAGTAAGTTGCCGCTAAGAAAATCCATTCCCACCAAAATCATGGAAAGTGAGGGCATCATTGGTGGCTAAAACAAAGTTAAACATCATGAGGGAAGTGGTGATCGCCGAAGTATCGACTCAACTATCAGAGGTAGTTGGCGTCATCGAGCGCCATCTCGAACCGACGTTGCTGGCCGTACATTTGTACGGCTCCGCAGTGGATGGCGGCCTGAAGCCACACAGTGATATTGATTTGCTGGTTACGGTGACCGTAAGGCTTGATGAAACAACGCGGCGAGCTTTGATCAACGACCTTTTGGAAACTTCGGCTTCCCCTGGAGAGAGCGAGATTCTCCGCGCTGTAGAAGTCACCATTGTTGTGCACGACGACATCATTCCGTGGCGTTATCCAGCTAAGCGCGAACTGCAATTTGGAGAATGGCAGCGCAATGACATTCTTGCAGGTATCTTCGAGCCAGCCACGATCGACATTGATCTGGCTATCTTGCTGACAAAAGCAAGAGAACATAGCGTTGCCTTGGTAGGTCCAGCGGCGGAGGAACTCTTTGATCCGGTTCCTGAACAGGATCTATTTGAGGCGCTAAATGAAACCTTAACGCTATGGAACTCGCCGCCCGACTGGGCTGGCGATGAGCGAAATGTAGTGCTTACGTTGTCCCGCATTTGGTACAGCGCAGTAACCGGCAAAATCGCGCCGAAGGATGTCGCTGCCGACTGGGCAATGGAGCGCCTGCCGGCCCAGTATCAGCCCGTCATACTTGAAGCTAGACAGGCTTATCTTGGACAAGAAGAAGATCGCTTGGCCTCCCGCGCAGATCAGTTGGAAGAATTTGTTCACTACGTGAAAGGCGAGATCACCAAGGTAGTCGGCAAATAATGTCTAACAATTCGTTCAAGCCGACGCCGCTTCGCGGCGCGGCTTAACTCAAGCGTTAGATGCACTAAGCACATAATTGCTCACAGCCAAACTATCAGGTCAAGTCTGCTTTTATTATTTTTAAGCGTGCATAATAAGCCCTACACAAATTGGGAGATATATCATGAAAGGCTGGCTTTTTCTTGTTATCGCAATAGTTGGCGAAGTAATCGCAACATCCGCATTAAAATCTAGCGAGGGCTTTACTAAGCTTGCCCCTTCCGCCGTTGTCATAATCGGTTATGGCATCGCATTTTATTTTCTTTCTCTGGTTCTGAAATCCATCCCTGTCGGTGTTGCTTATGCAGTCTGGTCGGGACTCGGCGTCGTCATAATTACAGCCATTGCCTGGTTGCTTCATGGGCAAAAGCTTGATGCGTGGGGCTTTGTAGGTATGGGGCTCATAATTGCTGCCTTTTTGCTCGCCCGATCCCCATCGTGGAAGTCGCTGCGGAGGCCGACGCCATGGTGACGGTGTTCGGCATTCTGAATCTCACCGAGGACTCCTTCTTCGATGAGAGCCGGCGGCTAGACCCCGCCGGCGCTGTCACCGCGGCGATCGAAATGCTGCGAGTCGGATCAGACGTCGTGGATGTCGGACCGGCCGCCAGCCATCCGGACGCGAGGCCTGTATCGCCGGCCGATGAGATCAGACGTATTGCGCCGCTCTTAGACGCCCTGTCCGATCAGATGCACCGTGTTTCAATCGACAGCTTCCAACCGGAAACCCAGCGCTATGCGCTCAAGCGCGGCGTGGGCTACCTGAACGATATCCAAGGATTTCCTGACCCTGCGCTCTATCCCGATATTGCTGAGGCGGACTGCAGGCTGGTGGTTATGCACTCAGCGCAGCGGGATGGCATCGCCACCCGCACCGGTCACCTTCGACCCGAAGACGCGCTCGACGAGATTGTGCGGTTCTTCGAGGCGCGGGTTTCCGCCTTGCGACGGAGCGGGGTCGCTGCCGACCGGCTCATCCTCGATCCGGGGATGGGATTTTTCTTGAGCCCCGCACCGGAAACATCGCTGCACGTGCTGTCGAACCTTCAAAAGCTGAAGTCGGCGTTGGGGCTTCCGCTATTGGTCTCGGTGTCGCGGAAATCCTTCTTGGGCGCCACCGTTGGCCTTCCTGTAAAGGATCTGGGTCCAGCGAGCCTTGCGGCGGAACTTCACGCGATCGGCAATGGCGCTGACTACGTCCGCACCCACGCGCCTGGAGATCTGCGAAGCGCAATCACCTTCTCGGAAACCCTCGCGAAATTTCGCAGTCGCGACGCCAGAGACCGAGGGTTAGATCATGCCTAGCATTCACCTTCCGGCCGCCCGCTAGCGGACCCTGGTCAGGTTCCGCGAAGGTGGGCGCAGACATGCTGGGCTCGTCAGGATCAAACTGCACTATGAGGCGGCGGTTCATACCGCGCCAGGGGAGCGAATGGACAGCGAGGAGCCTCCGAACGTTCGGGTCGCCTGCTCGGGTGATATCGACGAGGTTGTGCGGCTGATGCACGACGCTGCGGCGTGGATGTCCGCCAAGGGAACGCCCGCCTGGGACGTCGCGCGGATCGACCGGACATTCGCGGAGACCTTCGTCCTGAGATCCGAGCTCCTAGTCGCGAGTTGCAGCGACGGCATCGTCGGCTGTTGCACCTTGTCGGCCGAGGATCCCGAGTTCTGGCCCGACGCCCTCAAGGGGGAGGCCGCATATCTGCACAAGCTCGCGGTGCGACGGACACATGCGGGCCGGGGTGTCAGCTCCGCGCTGATCGAGGCTTGCCGCCATGCCGCGCGAACGCAGGGGTGCGCCAAGCTGCGGCTCGACTGCCACCCGAACCTGCGTGGCCTATACGAGCGGCTCGGATTCACCCACGTCGACACTTTCAATCCCGGCTGGGATCCAACCTTCATCGCAGAACGCCTAGAACTCGAAATCTAACGTCCGTTCGGGCATCGAGGTCCATGTCGGGGTGGGACGGGCCCGTGGCTTCAAGATCACTTGCAGTCCGACCGCGATGTCTTGGTTGCGCGAGAGGTTGTCGATATCCTCCACTTCCATCATCAACCCTGGATAATGCCGCCGCCGTCATCGCCGCCGACGCCCGTGCCGGGCTTTTCGGGCCTGTCAGGCTTGCTCGGCCTTCAGCC
>NZ_CP135053.1 GCF_029193595.2 Providencia hangzhouensis | reverse complement strand
CAGAATAATAGATAGACACAAGATGACGTTGTGTTATTTCTTACCCATTAATCCACCTGTTATTCTACCTATTACTTTACCCGTTATTGCACCCAATTTAGGTATAACGGGCAGAATAACGGGTGAAATAATGGGTAGAATCATAGTTTTACTAACTTGCACCCCATGATACTTTCAGTATCAATGCCACTCATTTTCTGGACGAAAATGAATGACATAAGGCTCCGCCCTCTGGCTATTTTCTTCGGCTGGACGCCTGCGAAAAAAACCATTCACCCAAGCCCGTCAAACTCACTGCGTTCGTCTGACCACCCCCTTTTTTCGCCCCTGTATTTGGTCGCTCAAAAATGTGGTGGTCAGACGCTTCGCTTGACGGGGGGCTTTGCCCCCAAAACGAAACACGTTCACTGGGGTTCACTTGCCATCGCTGGGGCGTGTCATTTCGTTTCGGCTCCCCCTGTTTTTCCCTTTCTTCGCTGGACGCTCATCAGGATAAAAACAAAAAGCCTACCGCCCTCGTTTTACTCGGTTGGTCAAATCGCTTCTTGCCACAAAACAAGTTTGTGACTTTCAGCGATTTCGCATCGTTTTACTTGTCAGTTTGCACGATGTTAAAAACGCACTCAGAAGCCCGCAAAACCGTTCTAAACTTTCAGCGTAGATTTGGGTGTTTTATAGGGTGATCGTGTCTTAAAATCGTTTCGAGGGGCTTTAATGGGGATGAACGGGAGGTTTTTGCTAACTAACTTGCCCGTTTAACATAAAAGGGATTGTATGAATCAATTTTAGCTAGAGTTTAAGGTTGTTCAAATTAATGTACAATGATTGCACTGTATAAATAACCAGGTGTAGCATGTATGGAAAAGCACTTTATCAATGAAAAGTTTTCACGAGATCAATTTACGGGGAATAGAGTTAAAAATATTGCCTTTTCAAATTGTGATTTTTCAGGGGTTGATTTAACTGATACTGAATTTGTTGATTGTAGTTTTTACGACAGGAATAGCTTGGAAGGGTGTGATTTTAATAGAGCCAAACTAAAAAACGCTAGCTTTAAAAGCTGCGATTTATCAATGAGTAATTTTAAAAACATTAGCGCCTTAGGTCTTGAAATTAGTGAGTGTTTAGCTCAAGGAGCTGATTTTCGAGGGGCTAATTTTATGAATATGATAACTACAAGGTCATGGTTTTGTAGTGCTTATATAACCAAGACAAATCTTAGTTACGCTAATTTTTCTAGAGTCATATTAGAAAAGTGCGAACTGTGGGAAAATCGCTGGAATGGCACTGTGATAACTGGCGCCGTGTTTCGTGGCTCCGATCTTTCTTGTGGGGAGTTTTCATCGTTTGATTGGTCTTTGGCTGATTTTACTGGTTGTGATTTAACGGGTGGGGCGCTTGGCGAGCTTGATGCAAGGCGAATTAATTTAGATGGAGTGAAGTTGGATGGAGAGCAGGCGCTTCAGCTTGTTGAGAGTTTAGGTGTTATTGTTCACCGATAAAATCTAGGTAAAAAACGCCTAATGCCCCAATGTGGTACTAATCAAAACGGAGCGAAGCGACATCTTCATCTTGTCTTTGCTTTTCTCCATGATCAGTTATTGGGTCATGGTCTCTTAGCTCGTTAATCTGGCTAAGTTTGGTTAGGTTGGGCTTCTTTCGACACTTCGCAATCCAAGAAATCCCTAGTCCGTTGATTGGTGCTCTTATCAGGTACGCACTGTAATCTTTCGATACCGCAGCGTGATTCGGAGGTAGAGCCGGAATTTCGTTTTCCGGTACGTTTTACTACCACAATTTGCCTGTTTATCCTTTCGGAGACCGGGCTAAGTCCGAGTCAATCAAGTGGTGCATTTGGGTTAATGTCGTTGGCTGGTATTTAATGAGAACGTGACAAGCGCCTCTCACGTTGCTAAGATTGGATTGCGACGTCTAATCTGAGCAACGAATGCACAAGATTTAGAGTACCAGAGCCCTGTGATGCTGTCACGGGGCTTTGTTACATCTGGAGCTTGGTAAACCTCATAAATTCAATTCGCAACGCTCGCCGCAAGGCGTGAACTTGTTTCACGTCGAGGAAGCGGAATTTCTCGAAAGCCTTATACTGTCTCCGTTCACACATGATCGGAGGGTGTCTCTATGTCTCAATTATTTCGTTTGGCATCGCCAGAAGATTACGAATACATCGAAGAATTAAATTTATGGGAATTGTCATTTGATAAGCGACCGGTTCAAGGGGTTCGTTGTGAAGATCCGGTGATCGGGGCAGAAAAATATAATCAAGGGCGTGAAAAATTTAAGGCGTTAGCGTCACGGCATAAAAAACACTGGAAACCGAACGGATTGACCTTTTCGGAGTTGATCCGCTGGGCAATAGAATGCGGAACTCCAGAACAATGTCAGCTTGTTTTAGCGTTATACCATTGCACAAACGATGATGATTATCAGGCGATGGGAATTCAGTTAAGCCGAAGTATTGATAATGCAAATGTCAGTCCGATCATCTTTTTCACAGGTAAAAATCAACGGTTATTAGGTGATATTTCGATGCTAAAACAGCTCGAAGAAAAGGTGCGCTGACGTTAGGTTTACCTATTATTTTATGTATTATCCTATCTATTATTCTATCTCTTATTTTATCTATTTCGTCTGTAATAGGTAGAATAATACATAGAATAAGATA